>JACDGQ010000457.1 GCA_013821615.1 Planctomycetota bacterium | reverse complement strand
CCCCCCCCCCCCCCCCCCCCCCCCCCCCCCCCCCCCTCCTGTTCTATCCTGTTCCCGCTCCGACGCTCAACCGCCCGCGGCCTCGTGCAGCTCGCTGTCGACCACGAAGGCGCGGTGCGAGGTGCGCTGCTCCTCGAGCAGGCGGTGCAGTTCGAGGATCGAGAGCTCGACCACGTCCTCGCGCTTGACCACCACCGCGGCCGGGCGCTTGGCGCGCTCGAGGATGCGGTCGTCGCCCAGCACCACGCGCTCGAGCTTGCCGCCGAGGGCTTTTAACGCCTGGATGACTTCGACGCCCTCCTGGTCGGGCATGATCACCGCGTCCGGCAGCTCCTTGAGCGAGGCCGCGCGGTTGGGCACCTGGGCGAGGTCGTTGAAGATGAATTCGGGATTCAGGGGCAGGGTGTCCTCCATGAAGGCGCACTGCATGCCGGCGAGCTCCTTCAGGCTTTCCGCTTCGGGCAGGGTCACCCCGCGCACTTCGCGCACGCGGCCGATGAAGGCGATCTTGCGGCAGCCCTTGCGGATCAGGTGGCGCGCGGCGAGGTAGCCGGAGCGGAAGCTGTTCGGCACGATCGACGACGCATTGCAGCGGCTCGGCGCGCAGCCGATGATCAGCATCGGACGGCGCAGATCGGCGAGCTGCTTGAGGTGCGGCTCGTGGGTCAGGCCGATGCACAGGATGACGCGGCCCGGGCGGCGGATGCGGTCGACATCAGGGCCGTAGGCGGGGTCGGACTGGGTGATGTGGTAGCGTTCGATCTCGATGCCATCAGCGGCGCAGCGCTCGTGGATGCGCCTCTCGATGTGGCCCTGGAAATCGTCGCGCGCCTCGGGGTAGGGCGAACCGACCAACAGGGTGAGCTTGCGGTTCGGCAGCGAGCGCACGAACAGGCCGACGCCGCGACGCGCGGTGCACAGGCCGGACTCCATCAGGCGGCTGACCACCTTCGAGATGGTGTTGGGGCTCGCCGAGAAGCGCTTGGCCAGGGTTCGCACGGAGGGCAGCCGCGTGGACGCGGGATAGCTGCCCGCCTCGATGTCCGACCGCATGACGCGGTAGATCTCTTCCTGGCTGGCTTTCTCTTTGGCCATCGTCGATATCCCTTGGCAAACGTGCGTGGATCCATGCCCGGTTGGGCGGTGTGACGCTTGGTATCACACGCCGCGCCCGCCCCTTGTCAATTTGCAAGTGCAACCGCCGTCCAGGGATGGGGGAAGGAAGGGGACGGCCTGAGGGAAGAAGGGCAGAAGGGGACCGCCGAAGCGAGGCGCGCTGCGAGTTGCGAGCGTCGACGCGACCGCGCGCAATTCCGCGTCACGAGACCCCGGACGTCGGACCCCGGACTTCGGACGGCCGTCAAGAAAGAACGGCGGAGGCCACAGGCCCCCGCCGTCCATGCGACCTCAGGTTGACGGCTGGCTCAGCCCTTGCCGGACTTCGCCGCGGCGCCGCTGGCCTTCTTGACCGCAGCCAGGAGCGCCTCGACCTTGTCGGTCTTCTCCCAGCTGAATTCCTTGCGGCCGAAGTGACCGTGGTAAGCGGTGTGGCGGTAGATCGGCTTGAGCAGGTCGAGCGCCTCGATGATCGCCTTGGGGCGCAGGTCGAAGACCGCGTTGACGGCGGCGCCAAGGACCTCGTCGCTGACCGCGCCGGTGCCGAAGCTGTCGACCTTGACCGAGACCGGCTTGGCCACGCCGATGGCGTAGGCGACCTGGACCTCGACGCGGCGGGCGAGCTTGGCGGCGACGATGTTCTTGGCCACCCAGCGTGCGGCGTACGCGGCCGAGCGGTCGACCTTCGAGGGATCCTTGCCCGAGAAGGCGCCGCCGCCGTGGCGGCCCATGCCGCCGTAGGTGTCGACGATGATCTTGCGGCCGGTCAGGCCGGTGTCGCCGTGCGGACCACCGACCTCGAAGCGCCCGGTCGGGTTGATGTGGAAGATGGTGTCCTTGTCGACTTTGATCTTCGAGGCCTTGTTGATCAGGTCGGTGGCGATCTTGATCCAGTCCCGGCGGATGGTCTCGAGCTTCACCTCGGGGGTGTGCTGGGTCGAGAGCACGACGGTATGGATGCGCACCGGCACGTCGTTCTCGTACTCGACGGTGACCTGGCTCTTGGCATCGGGGCGCAGGTACTTGAGCTTGCCGGTGGCGAGCAGGCGCGCCTGCTCCTCGACCAGGCGGTGGCTGAGGAAGATCGGCAGCGGCATCAGCTCGGCGGTCTCGTCGACGGCGAAGCCGAACATCAGGCCCTGATCGCCGGCGCCCTGCTCCTTGTTCTTGCCTTCGTCGACGCCCATGGCGATGTCGGGCGACTGGCGGTGGATGGCAACCATCACGCCGCAGCTGTCGGCGTCGAAGCCGATGCCGGCCTCGGTGTAGCCAATCTCCTTGATGGTGCGGCGCACGATGTCCTGCGCGTCGATGATGCCCTTCGAGGTGATCTCGCCGGCCACGACCACCTGCCCGGTGGTGACCAGGGTCTCGCAGGCCACGCGGCTGCGTGGATCCTGGGCGAGGTAGGCGTCCAGGATCGCGTCGCTGATCTGGTCGGCGACCTTGTCGGGGTGGCCCTTGGAGACGGATTCGGAAGTGAAGAGCGAGCGCGCCATAAGGATCCTTCGAGCGGATGGTGGACGGCGGATTGGTGGAGCTGAGGGGATGGTCTATCGTTCCATAGCGATGGAGCGATGGACGACGGGAGGGAGTCTGGGCCCCCGCCCGGCAAGTAAAGCGGGAGTAGGCCAGCCTGCTGCAGCATCACCGCGGTTCGCGGCGGCCGGGCGCAGGCGGGCGCTAGCCACGCACGATGCCCAGCGCGAGGGCCGCGAGCAGCACGCCGCCCGCGATGATCAGCGTGCCCAGCACGGGCTGGCGGATGCGCATCGCCACGATCACGCCCAGCACCGCCGCTACCACCGCCAGGACCTGGTGCAGGGTGTCGGTGGTGAGCCGCTCGAGCACATCCCAGTGATGGTCCAGGCCCAGCCACAACGCCACGACGATCAGCACCGCGCACAGCGCGCGCGTAGCGACCTCCTTGCCCTGGGCGATGGCGATGGTGGCGGGTACGACCTGCATGGCTGCGAGGACGGTGTCGATGGTGATCATGGCCATAGGTTCCGGCATGCTGGGCACGCCGCTCGATGCACAATCGATGCTTGGGTGGGGCAGGAGGTGTGAAGATCGGACGGAGGCGCTAGGCGCTAGGCACGAGTCACAAGTGCCGAGCAGCGAGGAGCGAGCCCGCGGAGCGGGCGAAAGAAACCAGCCCAGGGCGTGAGCCCTGGGACCCAGCGCACCAAACAGACGAGCCCGTGGAACGGGCGAAAGAAGCTGTCCCCGGGCGTGAGCCCGGGGGATCAGTCAGAAGTGACGTGATGGGGGCGGATGATGGAGCGTGCGCCCTGCCAGTCGCATCCCCGGGCTCACGCCCGGGGGCAATCTCTGTCGCCCGCGCCGCGGGCTGCTTTGCTTTCACGCGGAATTCCCAGGGCTCACGCCCTGGGCTGGTTTCTTCCGCCCGCTCCGCGGGCTCACATCATCCTTCCGCGCGCGCTCCCATTTCGCAGCAAAGGCGGCCAGCGCCACGACCGCGCGCTCCACGGCCCCGAGT
>JACDGQ010000456.1 GCA_013821615.1 Planctomycetota bacterium | reverse complement strand
GTGCTTGAGCATGAAGGCGGCGATGCCGTGCGCGGCCAGCCAGCGCGCGACGAAGGCGCCCTCGTGGTCGATGCACAGGATGCGGTGGCCGCCGCCAGGGATGACCAGCACGGCCAGGCCATTGGCGGGCCCGGCGGGCAGGAAGGTGGTGATCGAGGGGTGGTGGACCGACGACACCTGGCGTTCACCATTGCCGCTGGTGACCACCACCTCGGCGGCAGTCTTGCCCTCTGAACCGGGCGCGTCGCCGGCCCACAGCGGGATCTCGGTCTCTGCGGCGACGAGGCGGCCGGCGAGGGCGACCCCGGTGAGCAGGATGGCGAGGACGGGGAAGCGGCGGGTCGGGTTGGGCATGGTGTGGCTTCCGGACAGGGGGTCCGGCAGTCTGCGTCGCAGCCGGAGCGCGTGCAACGCCGCGTCGGTGCCGAAGACGCATCACCGTGGCCGGTGTGCGGTCAGCTCCGTCATGCCCGGACGAGCATACCCAGGGTGCCATGGGGCACCCTGGGTTTGCACATCCAGCACCGCAAGGGCCGGTGTGGCAAGTTGGCGCAAATGCAGCGTGCTCGAGCGGATCCCGTAGGGAATTCAAGCGCTTATGACGATCAGACCTGCTCGTCGTCCACGATCGGCTTGCAGATCAGGATCTCTTCTTCGGCCTTGGGGGCATCGCCACGCTGGGCGCGCCGCACGCGCTTCTGCTCGGCAAGGCGCTTCTTCTCCATCTCGCGCTGACGTTTGGCGAAAGTGGCGGGCGAGCGGTTCGACATTGGGGCTCCTGGGCTGCTGACTGGCCCCACCATAGGAGGAATGTGAGGCCAAGGGAAGGGGGAGAAGCGCCAGGATGCGGCACGGGCATGGGCGGTGGCGGCGGGCTCCCGGTCAGCGGTGCGAGGGTCCGGGTAACGACCATCCGCTCACCGGGGGGATGCGGCGCCGGGGTGGAAGTGCGAGCTGCGAGTCTCGAGACCCGAGAGACTGGCCTGACGCGAAAGCCTCAGTGCCGGATGGGAGACCATCGGTCCACGCCCCCTACTTCGCGGCAGCCACCGGCGTCGGCGCTGACACCGCACCCTTCGTCCGCTTGCGGTTGCGCAGCAGGTGCGAGACCTGGTCGAGGATCACCGCGGCCAGGATGACCAGGCCGATGATGACGTTCTTCCAGTTCTCATCCAGGCGCCAGACGTGCGCGTGGCCGGCGGCGTCGTGCCAGCCGATCTTGAACATGTTGATGCCGTTTTCCATGACCCGGATGATCGCCGCGCCGATGAAGACGCCGAGCACGGTGCCCTCGCCGCCGCGCAGGGAGCAGCCGCCGAGCACCGCCGCGGTGATGGCATAGAGCTCGTAGGACTCGCCCACGGTATGCGCCATTTGGCCGATGTAGGCGGCGTAGGCGATGCCGGCGATGCCGGCCAAGCCGGCGGAGATCACGTAGGTGGTGGCCTCGACGCGCTTGACCGGCACGCCCGAGTAGAGTGCCGCGTCGCGGTTGCCGCCGATCGCGTAGAGGTGGCGGCCGAACACCGAGAAGTGCAGCACGTAGGTCGCGACCAGGGCCACGCCCAGGAACATCAGCACCGGCCAGGGGATCTCGGCGAAGCCGAGGTTCAGGCCCTCGTCGCCGAGCGCGCGGAACGGGCTGTTGAGGAAGCTGATGTTGCCGCCCTGGGTGATGGTCTGCGACACGCCCTTGATGGTCAGCATGCCGCCCAGGGTGACGATGAAGGGCTGGAGATTGAGGCGGGTGATGAGCAGGCCCTGGGCCAGGCCGATGGACAGCGCCACCGCCATGGCCACCGAGATGCCCACCCAGATCGGGTAGCCGGCGCCGGAGGTCACGCCCTCGCCGACCTGGGGCGCGGAGATGCGCGCGATGATCACGCCGGTCAGGCCGATGATCGAGCCGATCGACAGATCGATGCCGCCGGTGATGATGACGAAGCCCACGCCGATCGCGAAGATGCCGAGCATGGCGATCTGGCGCGTGGTGTTGAGCAGGTTGGCCTGCCCGATGAAGTCGTGGTTGGAGATGGCGATGACCACGCACATGGCCAGTAGGGCGCAGAACATCCCGAATTCTTTACGCATGAGTCACTTTCACGGTGTTGCGCGCCTGGCCGGTCATCAGGTGCATGATGTTCTCCTCGTTCAACTCGTGCTTCTCGAGGATGCCGCTCAGGCGGCGCTGGCTGAAGACGGCGACGCGGTCGCTCATGCCGATGACCTCCTCCAGCTCGGAGCTGACCATCAGGATGGTCAGGCCCTGGTCGGCGAGGGCGGCGATCTGGCGGTAGATCTCGGCCTTGGCGCCGATGTCGATGCCGCGCGTCGGCTCGTCGAGGATGAGCAGCTTCGGGCGCATCGCGAGCCACTTGCCGAGCACCACCTTCTGCTGGTTGCCGCCCGACAGGTTGACCACCTTGTGCAGCACCGAGGGCGCCTTGATGCCCTGCTTGACGAGCTGCTCATTGGCCACCACCAGCTCGCGGCGGCGCTGCAGCCACCATTTCGGGCGGTAGTTGGCGATGTCCGGCAGGGTGATGTTCATGCTGATCGGCATGGGCAGGACCAGGCCGTGCAGCTTGCGGTCCTCGGGCACCAGGTAGATGCCACGTTCGATCGCGTCAGCCGGCTTCAGTGGCACGAAGGCCTCGCCGGCGAAGCGTAGGGCGCCGCCCTGTGGGCGGTCGACGCCGAACAGCACCTTCATCAGCTCGGTGCGGCCGGAGCCGACCAGGCCGGCGAAGCCGAGGATCTCGCCGCGCCGCGCGCTGAACGACACCCCGGCCGGTGCGCCGGGGACGACGATGTCCTGCACGTCCAGCACGGTTTCCCCCGGCTTTCCGGCGCGCGGCGGGAAGCGCGTGGTGAAGTCACGGCCGATCATCATCGACACCAGCTGGTCGTGGTTGGTGTCCTTGGTCAACAGGTCACCGACGCGCTTGCCGTCGCGCAGCACGGAGATGCGGTCGGTGATGCGCAGGATCTCCTCGAAGCGGTGCGAGATGTAGGCGATGGCGATGCCGGCCGCGGTGAGATCCTTGATGATCAGGAACAGCTTCTCGGCTTCGACCGGGGTCAGCGACGAGGTCGGCTCGTCCATGATGATGATGCGCGCCTTGAGCGCGAGCGCCTTGGCGATCTCGACCAGCTGCATCTGTCCGGTGGTCAGGCGCGCCAGCTGGGTGGTCGGCTTGATGTCGAGGCCTAGACGCGCGAGCAGCGCGGCCGCTTCGCGGTTCATGCGCGCGCGGTCGAGGCGGCCGCCGGGCAGGGTCGGTTCGCCGCCCAGGAAGATGTTGCCGGCCACGTCCAGGTTGGGCGCCAGCATCAGCTCCTGATGGATCAGCGCGATGCCGCGCGCCTTGGCGTCGGCGATGCCGGCGAGCACCACCACCTCGCCATCGATGCGCAGCTCGCCCTCCTCGGGGATGTGCACGCCGCCCAGGATCTTCATCAACGTCGACTTGCCCGCGCCGTTTTCGCCGACCAGCGACAGCACCTCACCGGCGCGGATCTCCAGCGACACGCCGCTGAGCGCGACCACGCCCGGGAAGCGTTTGCTGATGCCGGTCATGGTCAGGAACGGGGCGGTGGTCATGGGGGTCCAAGAGTCACGAGCTACGAG
>JACDGQ010000455.1 GCA_013821615.1 Planctomycetota bacterium | reverse complement strand
TCCCGACCCCGACCCCGACCCCCGCGGCGGTCGCCGCGCCAGCGCCGGCGACGCAGGACACCGTCCTGCTGGTCAACCACCAGCGCATCGCCGGCTTCATCGACCCCACCGCCGACGTCGGGCCCGACCAGGTCGCGATCAACACCGGCAACGGCATCATCCGCATGCCCAAGGCGCAGATCGCGGGTGAGGACCTCGGCTACCCCGCACGGCGCAAACGCGTGCAGGATGACGACCTCAAGGGTCTCACCGAGCTCGCGCTGTGGTGCCGCGCCACCGGCCGCAACACCGAGGCCTTGGAGCTGCTGCGCCTGGCCGTGGCCCTGCCCGGGGTCACCCTGCCCGCGCGCGCGCTCTATGCCCGCCTGATCGACGAGCAGCAGGGTCCAATCGAGGCCATGCCCGCCTACCAGGCGTATCGCACTGCCGGGGGCAAGGATCCCGCGACCTTGGGGCGCCTCGCCGAGCTCGAGAAGAGCAAGGCCGACTACGACGCGCAGTTCGGCGGCCCGGTCGCCGACGCCAAGGGCGGGGACGCGTCGCCTCCCACAGCGCCCGAGCCGGCGCTGGCCGCGTCCGCTGCGGCGCCCACCGCTGCGGTCGCCCGCCCGGGCGGACCGGTGGTCGAGGGCCTCGAGGCGCGCGGCTGGGACACCGAGGCCATCCAGTGGTCGAACCCGGTCGAGGTCCAGACCGTGCAGATCGACACCCCGGCCGGCCCGAGCAAGGCGCTGCGAGTCGGCTTCAAGGGCGGCGACAAGGACAAGTCCGCGGTGATGCGCGGCATGACCACCTCGGTGCTCGACAATTCGGTGCTCGCCTTCCAGGTCAAGAATACCAGCGACAAGCCGGTGAACATCTCGGTCGCGCTGAAGACCGGCGACCGCTACCTCTTCCACGAGAGCCCGCAGAAGACCATCCAGCCCGGCGACGAGTTCCAGCAGGTGCGCGTCGACCTCAAGGGCTCGAACTTCAAGAGCATCGCCAGCAGTTGGGCCAACACTGGGCGCATCGCCGATTTGAACGACGTGCGCCAGTTGCAGATCATCATCTACAACGGCCACGCCGATGGCGAGCTGGTGATCGATAGTCTGGGATTCCAGGGGAAGCCGAAGATGTGAGGAGTGGCTGATGGCTGATGGCTGACGGCTGACGGCTGACGGCTGACGGCCTGTGGTCCAGTGCGTTCATCACGTAATCAGCGGCGTCGCTCAGAATCCACCCGCGCGTCCAGCATACGAGCCGTCAGCCGTCAGCCGTCAGCCGTCAGCCGCCCGCTGGCCGCCAGGCCAGCGCTCGCAGTGCATGGATCCAGTCGATCAGCCATCAGCCATCAGCAATGTCCTCCGCAGACACGCAGCGCTTCACAGCCCACGCGCGCAGCGCGTCTATGCGCTCGCCCATGGTCACCGCCAGCGGGATCGCGGTCTGGAAGGTCGCGCGCAGGTGCGCGTCGGCGAGCGCCTCGCCCGCCGCCTGCGCCTCGTACATGGCCGAGATGATCGCCTGCTCGATCTCGGCGCCGCTGTGGCCGTCGCTGGCGGCGACCAGCGCGTCGAGAGCGAAGCACGCTGGGTCGCGCCCGCGCTTGGCGAGGTGGATGCGCAGGATCTCGCGGCGCGCGGCCGGGGTGGGCAGGTCGACGAAGAACACCTCGTCGAAGCGGCCCTTGCGCAGCAGCTCGGGCGGCAGCGCCTCGATGTCGTTGGCGGTGGCGACCAGGAAGACCGGCGCTTTCCGTTCCTGCAGCCAGGTCAGGAAGCTGCCGAACATACGCTGCGACAGGCCGCCATCACTGGCGCTGGACGAGGCCGAGGCGAAGGCCTTCTCGATCTCGTCGATCCACAGCACCACCGGCGCCATCGCCTCGGCCTGCTGCAGGGCGTCGCGCAGGCGGCGCTCCGACTCGCCGACCCAGCGGTCGTAGAGCACGCCCGCGTCGAGGCGCAGCAACGGCCGCTGCCAGGCGGTGGCGATGGCTTTCGCACACAGGCTCTTGCCCGCACCTGGCACGCCGAGCAGGAGCAGTCCACGCGGCGCTTCGAGACCAGGCGTAGTGCCGTCGAGAGCGCGCCCGCGCAGCGCCAACCAGCGTTTCAGACGGCCCATGCCGGCGATCTCGTCGAGCGACACCGGCACCTCGATGGCGTCGAGCAGGCCACGGGTGTGCATGACGCGGCGCTTGAGCACCATCACGCCCTGCACCACCGAGCCATCGATACGCTCGTCGGCGATGGCCACATCGCGGATCACCTGCTCGGCCTGGACGCGGGTCAGCCCGCGCAGGTTGCGCACCAGTGCGGCGAACTGCGCGTGGGTGATGTCGATGGCGATGCGCTCATCGGCCTTGAGGCGGCGCAGCGCCTCCTTGGCGATGGCGGCGAGCTCGGCCTCGTCGGGCAGGGTGGGCACGAAGCGCGCGATGCTGGTGGCGATGGCGTCGGGCAGGCGCTCCTGGTGGTCGACCAGGACCAGCGCGCCACCGGTGCGGCGGCAGACCTCGACCGCCTCGCGCAGCGCGCGCGGCACGCCCTCGCCGCCGATGTGGTCGCCGAGGTCGAGCATGATCAGCACCTTGGCCTGGTTCTCGAGGGCGAAGGCGCGCAGCGCGGCGACCGGCGCCATGGTCTCCTTGCGCGGCTGGTGCTCGCCCTCCAGGGCGCCCTCGCGGATGCCGGTGGTCACCGACCAGGTCAGCACTGGCCGCGCGAGGTCGAGCGCCGCGCCGACCACCACATTGCGCGCGTGGTCCTCTTCGCTGGTGACGATGCTGATGCACGGATGGCGCGCGCGCAGGAGCTTCACGAACCTTTGCCGATCGTTCATGGGATGACCATACGGACCCAGAGCACATGGGGCAATGGGGTGAGGAGGATGGTAGGGTTCACGGGGCGGAGTGCGCGGTGCGAGGTGCAGGGTGCGGAGTGCGGGGTGCGGAGTGCGGAGTGCCTGTCATGCAACGACAGGGATGCTTTCAGACGTTTTCGTCACTCTGTGATGGCTCCGGGACGGCATCGCGAATGGAGTGTCCCGGTGACAACGGCCACTCCGCACTCCGCACTCCGCACTCCGCACCTCTCACTCCGCAGCTCTCACTCCGCCCCTCTCACTCCGCACCTCTCAACTACGAAGCCCGGCGAGGAACGCGTCCAGGTCGCGTTCGACCTGGTCCGCATCGAACGCCCGCGCATCCACCATGTCGGCCGCGATCACCAGGGTCGGTACCCCGGCCGCCGCGAATCCCGGCAGACGGCGTTTCACATAGCTGTTCCAGATCCCGCAGCTGCGGTTCCAGTGCGCGAGGATGCCGTCCGCCGCGTAGTCACGCACCAGGCCGAGCGTCCAGTCGAGCACCCAGGCGCCGGAGCGGTTCATGGTGTTCCACGCGTAGCGCTCGACCACGGACGCGAACGCCCGCGCGGCGTCGAGTTCGAACCACCAGGAATGCGTGTAGGTGCTGGCCACCACCGCCACGCCGCGCGCCGCGCAGGTCTTGGCCAGCCAGTTCTTGCGCGGCCAGATCGGGATGGCGTCCCACAGCAGGCGCACGCGCTCGCCCGGCACCGCGGCCACGCCGGCGGCGACGCGCGCCTCGAGTTCGGCGAGCAGGCGGCGGTAGAAGTCGGTGCAACGCGGCGTAC
>JACDGQ010000454.1 GCA_013821615.1 Planctomycetota bacterium | reverse complement strand
TGCTTACGCCGCTTGGCCTTGGAGGACCGGGACGGGGTTGGGGTGGTCATGGTGGATCATCCTAGCAGCGGTTTCCCGCTTATCATGGCGTCCACAAAACCGGGGGAGGATCACATCGAGGCTCAGCGGGCACGGCGCGATGGCGTGGAGCGCCTCGCTGGTGGGCGTACAGGCGGCGAGAGGCGCAATCCAGATCCCCTGCTCGGGGCCGGGGATGCCCTCCACACGGCCAGACGCATCGGTGATCGCATCCTCGGTGTGGTTTCGGGTCTGAATAACCATTGCGATGCGGTGGGATTGTCTGGCGGCAATCCGATCGTGGATGCTGGTCAGCCGTGATGTCTCTGGCGTCTCGGCCTGCTTGGCGCGGATGGGATTGAGATCGACGTACGCCATGCAGGCGATGAGCGCTGCCTGGTCGAGCAGGGCCACGGAGGTGAAGCGGCCCTGCCAAAAGGATCCCGTGCAGCCGTCTTCACGGTTGGCGCGACGGGCGAGGCGTTCCTTCATGACCTTCATGAACCAGGAGACGCTGCCCAGGCGTTCGCGGTGCTTGGCGACCCAGGCGGAATCGGCGCTGCGGCGGGCGAGCTCGGCCGGGTCGGCCGGCATGGCCGCACCATCGCTGGCGCGTTTTGGGAAGATAGCGGCCCAATGAAGTGCGACCACTTCTGGCGACCAGGCTGCACAGCGCTCAGGATGGGTGATGACGACCAGGTGGAAGTGATTGGCCATCACCGCGTAGGCGCAGATATCGATGGCGAAGAGAGCGGCATGTTCGCGGATCAGGTCGTGGACCCATTGCCGACGGTGTTCACAGCGATCGCCGCAGAGGAAGGAGCGTCGCACGCAACGGTTGACCAGGTGGTAAGCGCCTGCGCGTGTGGGATCGACGAGATGCGCGCGGGCGATGGTCATGGTATCGAGGGTAGGGATCGGCAGAGGGGTCAAGCTTGCCAGGGGGCGGAGGGAGGGGAGGATGCACGGGTGTATGAGACGAGTGCCTGTCCTCGTTTCTCCTCTTCCTCGTTTCTCTTTATTGCTCGTTTCTCCTTCGTTCCTCCCTCAGGGGCAACCGCACCCACGGCGCGCCCATCGGCGCCTCGGACCGCATCCATGCATCGGTCGAGTGAAAAATATGCGAGAATTGATATTTCTCCTTGCTGCCTCCGCGAGCCTCTCCCTGGGCAATGCCGCCGAAGCCCTGCACTTCCCAAGCCGCACCTGCGACATCGTCCCGAAAGATACCGACCTCTCCGGCGAAGCTGTATTCCCCTTCGTCAACGTCAGCGCCAAACCCATCACCATCACCCTGGTGCTGCCCGCCTGCCCGTGCACCGTCCCCCACCTCGAGAAGACCACCTATCTGCCTGGTGAGCGCGGCGAAATCCACGTCGACCTGCTCTTCGGCTCCATGGCCGGCGTCCAGAACCGCAAGCTCGAGGTCCAGAGCGACCACCCCGATGGACTGTCGACGATCATTGAGGTGGTGATGCATCTGCCTTCCGGTCCGACCCTCGATCCGCCGATCCTCCATTGGCGGCAAGGCGAAGCGGCTGGAACGAAGACCGTGATGATCGACCTTCCGGCAGATTTTCATCATCGCTTGCTCAGTGTCACCTCGTCGCACCCTGCAGTGACGGCCATGCTCGTGCCTGCGATAGAGGCGGCAGGTGCGCCGCACATCGACGTCGCTGTCACGAGCACCGCCCAGCCCCTGGTGGCCACCCTTCAGATCATGGCCGACACAGGCAAGCAGTACCAGGTCTTCATCACCGTCGACGAACATCAATAAGCGCCGCTGGCGCCATGTGAGGCGCTTCGTCATCATCTTCAGCCCGCAGCGGCTGCCAATCATAATGGACCTGCAATGCAGTCTCCATGAGCGCATTGCGCGTGGCAATAAAAGATATGCGCAAATGCCTGAAATTACCGGCATGTTTACACTCCGTCCACGGATCGTGCCCACCACCGCATCGTCGATCCGCTTCGGTCACCCGATACTGACCGGATCGCCTCGCAGTTGTGAAGCGCACACTGCCGGCTGCACGGGAGCCTAAATGGCGCAACTCACGATCTTTAGACCAGCTTGGATTTGTAATAGTCTCCCTCCCATCGAGATTCAAAATGGATGGCCTTCAGTGACTCGCTGGTGCCCCCGCAAGCAGTGCCGACGTCACATCCCCATTCTCCCCTTCCCCCCCCGGCTGATTATCCGCCCCATAACTGGTGATCTCAAACGGCAGCCCACCCGGCCCCGGCACCAGGTAGTGGTACGGATTCCCCCACGGATCCTTCAGCTTCTCCGCCTCCATATAATAAATGGACGCAGGATCCGCACTCAGTTGCGCCAGCCCCTGCGACATCGTCGGAATTGCCCGCTTCTCGAGCTGGAACGCCTGGATCTGCGACACGATCTGCGCGATCTGCGTCTTCACGATCTCCTGCTTGGCCCGTCCGAGCTTGGCGGTAATGCCGACCGTCAGGGTGACCGCCAGCAGGCCGAGGATGACCACCACGGCAAGGATCTCGATGAGGGTCATCGCCCGCCGCCCGCGGACGCCGGCATGTTGAATCCAAGAGGCATGGATGAGTCTAGTCACACGAGATCTCCGAGTTGGGCGAGCGGCATGGCGCAGGCGAGCACGAGCAGGCCGATGAGGATGGCGAGGATGACGATCGCCAGCGGCCCAAGGATCGCCGCGACGCGGTCAGCAGTACGGTCCGCGGAGCGGTAGGAGCGTTCAGCGAGGCGCTCGAGGACGGTGGTCAGTTCGCCGCTGCGCTCGCCGATGGCGAGCAGCTGGGTGAACTCCTGGTCGAGCAAACCGCTGCGCGCGAGCGCGGCCGAGAAGTCCTCGCCGCGGGTGATAGCCGCGATGGTCTCGTCCAGCGCGTGGCGTAGCGCCGGGTCGGGCACGGCGTCGCGCACCACGCCGATGGCCGAAGCCAGGGGCATGCCGGCCTTGCGTAAGCGCGACAGCGCCCAGGCAAGGTTGGCGGCGCGATAGCGGCGGCGTACGCGCGCGAGCAGGTTGCCATGCAGCAACGCACCGAGACGCGTGTCGGGGGCGGTGCGCCGGGCGAGCGCGCGGATGCCCCACACCGCGGCGAGGGCGGTGACGGCGAACAGCGGCCACGACCACGCCAGCAGGTGGCCGGTGGCCATGACCTGCTCGGTCAGCCAGGGCGCGGGCTTCTTGGCCTGGACGATCAGCGCGACCAGCTGCGGCAGGATCTGGAAGCTCATGAATTCGAGCACCGCGATGCCGGCGATCACCAGGGTCGCAGGATAGGCCAGCGCGATGAACAGCCGCTGGCCGATCGAGCCGGCGCGCTGGTGGTGGGTGGCGATGGTGCCCAGGGTCTCGACCAGGTCGCCGGCGTGCTGGCCGGCGGCGAGCAGTGCGACGTCGAAGCGGTCGAACCAACCGGGCTGCAGGGCGCAGGCCTCGCTGAGCGGCTGGCCGCCGCGCAGCGCGTCGCGCAGGCGCTGCGCCAGGGTGCGCTCGGCGACGGTGCGGGTCAGCGAGGTGCTGAGCGAGGACAGCGCCTCTTCGATGTTCATGCCGGCCTGCAGCAGGGTGGCGAGCGCGTCGCACAGGTCGGCCTTGGCCAGGCGGCGGCGGCGCCGCTGGCGCTCGTGCCAGGCG
>JACDGQ010000453.1 GCA_013821615.1 Planctomycetota bacterium | reverse complement strand
GTGCCGGCATTGCTCGACACCAGCACCAGGCGGCGGATGCGCTGCGGAGCGGTCAGCGCCAGCGCCAGGGCGAGGCGCCCGCCCATGCTGTAGCCGAGCAGGTCGACCGGGCCATCCGCCGGCAGCCGCGCCGCGAGCTCGGCCACCGCCGCCATGAAGTCCGGGCCGGCGGGGCCCGGCTTCCAGCCGTGGCCGGGCAGCAGCAGGCAGCGCACCTCGGGAAAGGCCGGGGCGAGCAGGTCGCGCCAGACGAGATCGGTCTCGGTGAATCCATGCAGCGCGATCAGCATGGGGATGACGCTAGCGCGTGCTGCGCGCGTTCATGCGATTTGTGGATATTCGGGTCCGCTGTCCGGGGTCCGACGTCATCCTCTACAAAGGCCGTACCCACCACCGATGGCGTTCCTCGCCTGGCACCCGTGGACACCAGACATTAGACATCGGACGCCGGACGTTCCCCCTAGACCGGCGTCGCGGGCACGGTGGCCAGGGTCCAGATGTCGCGGTTGTACTCGCGGATGGTGCGGTCGGTCGAGAACTTGCCGCTGGTGGCGGTGTTGATGATGCTCGACGAGGTCCAGCGCTCCTGGTCCTGGTAGAGCTGGGCGGCGCGCTCCTGCGCCTTGAGGTAGTCGGTGAAATCGGCGCACACCATCCAGTAGTCGCCCCACGAGGTCAGGGTGCCGAGGATGTCGTCGAAGATGCCGGGGTCGGTCTGGTTGAAGTGGCCGGACTTGATCAGCGCGATGACGCGCTTGAGGTCGTTGTCGCCGGCGATCACCGCCGCCGGGTCGTAGGTCTTGCGCATCGCGGCGATCTGCTCGGTGGTGTTGCCGAAGAGGAAGAAGTGCTCGTCGCCGACCTCTTCGCGGATCTCGATGTTGGCGCCGTCGAGCGTGCCGATGGTCAACGCGCCGTTCATCATGAACTTCATGTTGCCGGTGCCGGAGGCCTCCTTGCCGGCGGTCGAGATCTGCTCCGACAGTTCGGCCGCGGGGCAGATCTTCTCCATCAGCGAGACCCGGTAGTCGGGCACGTAGGCCACGCGCAGCAGTTCGCCGACGTCGGGATCGCTGTTGACCACGGTGGCGATCGCATTGATGAAGCGGATGATCGACTTGGCCATGGCGTAGCCCGGCGCGGCCTTGCCGCCGAACAGCACCGCGCGCTTGATCATGCCCTTGGCCTCGCCGCGCTTGATGCGGTCGTAGAGGTGGATGACGTGCAGCGCGTTCAGTAGCTGGCGCTTGTACTCGTGCAGGCGTTTGACCTGGACGTCGAAGATCGCGTCGAGCGGGAAGTCCACCCCGGTGTCCTGCTTGATCACGGCGGCGAGGTCGGCCTTGTTGGCGACCTTGATCGCGCGCCACTGCGCGCGGAAGGCCGCGTCCTTGGCGTAGGGCTTGAGCTGCGCGAGCTGGTCGAGATCGACCGTCCAGCGGTCGCCGATCGTTGCGGTGATGAGCTTGGCCAGGCGCGGGTTGCACAGCGCCAGCCAGCGCCGCTGGGTGACGCCGTTGGTCTTGTTGTTGAAGCGGTTCGGCCACAGCTCGTAGAAGTCGCGGAACAGCCCCTCCTTGAGCAGGTCGCTGTGCAGCGCGGCCACACCGTTGACCGAGAACGAGCCGACGATCGCCAGGTAGGCCATGCGCACGTGCGGCTGCGGGCCGTCCTCGATGATCGACATGCGCGCCAAGCGAGGAGTGTCGCCAGGCCACTTGTTGGCGACCGCGCGCATGAAGCGCGCGTTGATCTCGTAGATGATGTCGAGCAGGCGCGGCAGCAGCGCCTTGAACAGCGCCACCGGCCATTTCTCGAGGGCCTCGGGCAGCAGCGTGTGGTTGGTGTAGGCGAGGCATTTCGAGACCACGCCCCAGGCCTCGTCCCAGCCGAGCGCGTACTCGTCCATGAACAGGCGCATGAGTTCGGCGACGGCGATGGTCGGGTGGGTGTCGTTGAGCTGGCAGACGTTCTTGACCGAGAAGCTCTTGAAATCCTTGCCATGGACCGAGGTCCAGCGGCGCACGATGTCCTGCAGGCTGGCGCTGGCCAGGAAGTACTGCTGGCGCAGGCGCAGCTCCTTGCCGTTCTCGCTCTTGTCGTTGGGGTAGAGCACGCGCGAGATGTTCTCGGCGTGGCTGTTGGCCTCGACCGCGGCCGCGTAGTCGCCGGCGTTGAACACCGCCAGGTCGAACTCCTCGATCGCGCTCGCGCGCCACAGGCGCAGGGTGTTGACCGTGCCGTTGCGGTAGCCGGGGATGGGCATGTCGTGCGGGATGGCCATGACGTCGGTGGTGCCGGCCCAGTTGACGCGCAGGCGGCCCTGGGTGTCACGGTAGAATTCGCTGTGCCCGCCGAATTTCACCCGGGTGGCGTATTCCGGACGCGCCATCTCCCAGGGGTGGCCGTTGGCCAGCCAGTGGTCGGGTTCCTCGACCTGCTGGCCGGCGACGATGCGCTGGCGGAACATGCCGTAGTCGTAGCGGATGCCGTAGCCGAACACCGGCAGCTGCAGCGTGGCGCAGGAGTCGAGGAAGCAGGCCGCGAGGCGGCCGAGGCCGCCGTTGCCGAGTCCGGCGTCGGCCTCTTCGGCGACCATGTCCTCCATCTGCGTGCCGATGCTGCGCAGCGCGCGGCCGAGCTCGTCCTCGACGCCGAGGTTGAGCGCGGCGTTGCCGAGCGCGCGGCCCATGAGGAATTCCATGGAAAGGTAGTAGCCGCGCTTGCAGTCGCCAGCGTAGTAGGCGGCGTGGGTGGCCTTCCAGCGCTCCATCAGGCGGTCGCGCAGCGCCAGCGCGGTGGCCATGTGGCGGTAGCGGTTCGACACCGAATGGCTGTCGCGGCCGAGGGTATAGGCGAGGTGGTGGTAGATGTCGGTGCGCAGGCTGTCCGCATCCATGCCCAATCCCGGCGGCGAGAGCGGCTGGGTATCGGCGGCCTCGGCGGGATTGCGTTTGTGGGAACCGGTCTGGCTGATCGGGGACATGGGGCCTCCTCCTGGGCGACGGCGAGCGGGGGCGAGTGTGGGTGGCTGAGCGCAGCTGCGCAAGGCTACACTGGGCAACAAGATCTGGTCAGCCGATGGTCAAGGACGGGTCGGGCCCGCTCTGGTAACGGCTCATGTAGCATGGGCTTGCAGGATGCAGTGAACACCTGTCAGTGAGAGGTCCAGGATCCCACGCGAGATCCGGGCCGCACTGCTGGCTGCGGGAAAACCCCACAGCGAACAGCCGCAGGCCGGGGACCTTGGAACCGTGGCCGCAACCAAAGGCCACAGGAGCCAAACCCCATGAGCCTGCGCCGCTTCCCCATCCTCCTCACCACCACGCTGATCGTCGCCGCGGCCGCATTGCTCGCCCCCGCCGACGGCGCCGAGCAGCGCTTCGCCTGGGGTTTCTTCGCCCCGCACGTCGAATTCGCGGTGTCGACTGTCCACGCCTGCCCGCCGCCCGCGCCGGTGTGCGTGCAGCGGGTCTACGCGCCGACCATCCGCGAGATCGTGTGGGTCGATGGCTTCTCCACGTACGACGCGTACGGCTGCCGGAGCTGGATCCCAGGCCACTACGAAGAGCGCTACCGCGTCCAGCCGGAGTACTGCCAGCCCGTGCCGCCGCGCTGCCCCCCGCCGCCCTGCCGCTACCCGGAGCAGGGTGGACC
>JACDGQ010000452.1 GCA_013821615.1 Planctomycetota bacterium | reverse complement strand
CCTTTGCACCCACAATGCGGGCGCTGTGCGCGGCCAGGTTGGTGTCCTGCTTGCCGTCCTCGCGCACCTCGGAACGGATGTAGCAGCTGTCCTCGGTGACGTTGAAGACCTCGGGACAGGTGGTCTCGCAGGCATTGCAGACGATGCAGCCTTCTTCGATCCAGACGCGCTTGATGGCCATGGTGTTCCAGCTCCGACGCGGCGGGGCCGCGCACTGACAGATGCGAAATGGTCGCGCACAGTAGCGCGCAGGCCCATCCTGACAAGGCGTCAGGACGCACGGCATCGGAAGTCCGCCCGGCGACCATAGCCCGCGCACATGGCCGCCAGGGCGCGCGCCGCCCGGTGCAGGTGCGGCGGACGCGGCGCCGCCTCCAGGCCGCCCGGGTCGAGGTTTTTCCGCAGGCTGCTAGCATGCGGCGATGCTGAACCGCCTGGTGGTGCTGCCCCTGCTGCGCGCGCTCAACCGGCTCGCCGGCGACACCGCCGGGCGGGTCGGCGGCGGGCTGGGCGTGCTGGCCTTCCACCTCGGCATCCGCCGACGCGTGGCGAGCGGGGTCTTCCGCGATGCCGGCCTGCCCCACCACCCCACCCGGCGCCGCGACCTGATCCGGCGCAGCTACGCGACCATGGGTGCGAACTTCCTCGAATTGTGGACGGTCGGCGGCCCGGATGGACCGGAACGCCACATCCGCACGCTCGCCCCCGGCTGGCACGCGCTGGTGCACCGCCGCCATCCCGGGTGCGTCTTCCTCACCGCCCACCTCGGCACCTGGGACATGGGCGCGGCCGGCGTGCGCCAGTTCGTGCCGCGCTTCCTGGCCTATGCCAAGGCCCAGCACAATCCCGCCGTCGACCGCCTGGTGAACGCGCAGCGCGAGCGCACCGGCATCACCGTGCTGCTCGCCGAGCACGGCGACCGCACCAGCGCGGTGCTGGTGATGCGCGCGCTGCGCCAAGGCACTCCGGTGGGGCTGATGGCCGACCAGGCACCCGGCTCGCGCGAAGGCGTGCCCGCCTGGTACTTCCGCGTCGCCACCTACTGCCATGGCGGGCCGGGCTTCTTCGCCAGCCGCGCGCGCGTGCCGATCGTGCCCGGTCTGTGCGTCCGCGTGCGTGCCGGTCGCAGCGTGCTGGTCATGGGCCGGCCCCTGCCCCACGACGCCGGCGACGAGGCGGCGTTGGTGCAGGCCAGCCAGGACCTGATCGCCGCGATGGTCGCCGCCTTCCCTGGCCAGTACTTCTGGCAGCACCGCCGCTTCAAGGACCGCCTCGTCCTGCCGCCGCGCGCCGTCGCACCGTGGCAGCGCTGGGGATTGCGGTTGATCGTCGAGCCGACGCTGGCGCTGCCGGCGGTGGCGTCCGACCTCGGGCGTCGGGCTTCCGGCGTCCCGTAGGCTTCGGCTGGCTGTCGACGTCGGTCGTCGGATGTCACACCGCTGGCGCGCCCATCGACGGCCATACCCTCGCGCCCGGACGACCCCCCATGTACCTCGATATCCCCGCCAGCGACAACCTCAACGAACCGGCCATGGCCACCTTCAAGGAGACCGGCCCTGGCCGCGCCATCCGCGCGGTGCGTCTGCAGCTCGACGGCGCCTGGCAGTGGTGCGCGGTCACCGGCTGGCACGACGGCCCCGGCGAGGCGCGCTACACCCCCATCGAAGAGAGCGGTGACGGCCCGGCGCGCCTGGTCAGCGGCGGCGAACACGGCCTGCGCCTGGCGCGCATCGCCAGCGCTGACGCCGCCGCCGCGGTGCGCTGGAGCCTGGCCGATCCAGCGCAGTGGGGCGAGCCGTTCCTGATCTGCACGCCCGAAACCGCAGTGGGCTGAACCCGCGCGCCTGCTTCCGGGTCGCGAAAACGCGCGACCCCCGCTCGTTGACGAGCGGGGGTCGCGGGAACCGTGCGTGACCGCGCGAGCGCGGACGGCGCCGCTTCAGTTGGCGGGCTTGGCGTCGCCCTTCTGGCGGGCCGGGTTCTTCGAGATCACCGCGCCATCGGCGCCGACGACCAGCATCAGCGGCTTGTCATCCGGGCCCTTGATCTTGGCGCGGTAGACGTCCTTGCCGTCCTTGTTGGACTTGTAGACCTCCTTCGCATCGGGGGCCTCCTTGGCAAAGGTCGCCTTGACCGCGTCGGGCAGGGTCTCGACGGCGATCTTCTCACCGCGGCCGGGCTTGGCGTCCTCGGCGGTGAGCATGGAGAAGGAAGCGCTGGCACCGACGATGGCGCACGCGAGGAGGAGATGGCGGACGAGCTGCATGAGAAGGCTCCTTTGGGGGTAGGTCCGATGAATGCCTGGGATTCTTGCGTTGTTCCTGTCGGATAATCCCACACCGCCCCGGTAACGCCTGACTGACGGTCCGCTGACCGTGGTCCGGCGGAGCACCACCACGCCCACCGCGAGCCCTCGCCAATGACCGTAAACCACCCGCCTTTCTGGAGATCAGACGAGCCTTGCGGTTCGGCGCGCGCGCTGGCCTGCCCACCTGCCATTGCGGATCAGGCGGAAGCCATGAGGCTGCCGGTGTGCCTGCACGTCCGACCATCGTCGCCCTCATTCTGCTGACCGTCCTGGCAACGGGCGCCGCGGGTGCTTCGGCATCTCCGCTCGACGAGCTGGTGACCGGCAGCCGTCAGCTCGCAGCCACCTGGGACGCGGCCCTCGCCGACCACCTCGCGACGCTCGCCGCGCGCGTCTGCGTGGGGCCGGAACGCCTCCCGGGCATGGAACGGCTCGGCCTGCGCCTGCACCGCGTGCGCGCCGGCGAGACCCTGGCGGCGATCGCGCGGCGCTACCGCCTGGGCAGCGCCGCCCTGCTGCATCTCAATCCCGAGGCCGGCGACGGGCTGCAGCCGGGGCAGCTGCTCAAGGTGCTCGACCTCAGGACCGTGCGCGCGCGCCTCGAGGTGCGCCGCGACGACTTCCGCCTGCTGCTCTGGCGCGGCCCGCTGCTGGTCGCCTGCTACCCCATCGGCGTCGGCCGCGAGACCACCCCGACCCCCGCCGGCAGCACCACGGTTGCGAGCTGCGTGCGCGACCCGGCGTGGCGCGATCCCGACACCGGCCACATCTTCGCCGCCCGCGATCCCGGCAACGTCCTCGGCGGCTACTGGCTGGGCTTCACCCCTGGCAAGGACCGCCGTTTCCGGGGCATCGGCATCCACGGCTTCACCGGCGCCGACCCGCAGGAATGGCTCGAGAAGCACGGCAGCCACGGCTGCGTGCGCTTGCGGCAGGAGGATATCGCCACGCTCTTCCAGCTCATCCGGCCAGGGGTGCGGGTGGTGGTGAAGTAAAGACTCTAGACGCGAGACGCGAGACGCGAGACCCTAGACCCTAGCCTCGCCCTCGGTGCCCGGGTCGATCACCGGCGAGCTTTGGTTGCGCTCGATCAGGCTGCGCAGGTCGCTGGCGATGCCGTGCAGGTTGTCGCGCGCCGCGGTGGACTGGCCAAGGAAGCGGCCGATCGCCTCGACCGCGGGGATCAGCGTCTGCTCGATGACCTGCACGTGGTGCTGGTAGAGGTTGGCGTAGTACTTGGGCAGGGTGTTGACGATCTCGATCTTCGCGGGCGGGGCCGCCGCCGCGGGCTCCGGACGCAGCGCGGTGAGGCCCGCGACCAGCGCCGCGACCATCCGGTCGAGCTGCTCGGCCCGGACGCGGCGCTCCTCGG
>JACDGQ010000451.1 GCA_013821615.1 Planctomycetota bacterium | reverse complement strand
GCGAGATCGCGACCAGGCCGGCGTCGAGCTTGGCGAGCAGCAGCAGGCGCTCGATCAGCGCACGCAGCTCGCCGGCCATCGCCTGGCAGGCGGCGAGGGCCTCGCGGTATTCCTCGGGCGTGCGCTCGCGGCTGCGGCACACCTCGATGGTGGTGAGCAATCCGGCGAGCGGCGTGCGCAGCTCGTGGGCGATGGCGGCGTTGAAGGACTTCTCCTTGGCGAAGGCCTGGTCGAGGCCGGCGAGCAGCGCGTTGAGGCGCCCGATCACCGGCGCCAGCTCGCGCTGCTCCGGCAGCGGCAGGCGCGTCCCCAGCGAACGGTCGTCCAGGGTGGCGATGCGCGCGGCAAGTTGATCGAGCGGCGCCAACGCGCGCGTCAGGATCCAGCCCATCACCACACCGGCCACGACGCAGGCCGCGGCGGTGACGCTGGCCAGCACCCAGCGCAGGCGGCTGAGGGCCAGTTCGATGCCATCCGCCGCGCGCGCGGTGGTGACCTTGATGGTCGGCGCCGGCATGCCGGGCACGGCCTCGTCCGCCTCGGCAGCGGCGGCGAAGGTCCACGTGGCGAAGCGGGCGGGCGCGCCGTCGGGCAAGCGCAGCGTGCCGACCACGCCCACCGCGGCGCCCGGGACGAGACCGGCGGCGACCGCGGGCGCGGAACGGACGATGATGCCGCCATCAGCCCCGCGCAGCACGTAGGCCATGCCTTGCCAATCCTCGGGAATTTCGGGATGATAGCGCACGCGCCCACCGTCGATGTGCGCCTCGACCATGGCCGCGAGCGAGCGCGCCTGGAGCTGCAGCCCGGCATCGAATTCGCCGAGCAACGACGCGCGCAACAGCATGTAGACCGCGCAGCCGGAGGCGGCGAGGACCGCCCCGGCGGTGACGATGGCGCCGGCGAGCACGCGGCCGCGGATCGAGCTCATGCCTGCTCCGCCAGGACATACCCCTGGCCGCGCCGGGTGTGGATGAGCTTGGGCTCACCCTCGCCCTCGAGCTTGCGGCGCAGGTAGCCGACGTAGACGTCGAGGACATTGCTGCCGCCATCGCTGCCGAACTCGTAGAGGTGATCCCACAGCTCGGTGCGCGTCACCACCTGGCCGGTGCGCAGCGCGAGGAACTCGAGAATGGCGAATTCGCGCGCGGTCAGCGCGACATCAAGGCCACGGCGCGCGACGCGGCGCGCGACCAGGTCGATCTCCAGGTCGCCGACGCGGATGACCGGGCTCTTGGCCTGGTAGCCGCGGCGCACCAGCGCGCGCACGCGCGCGAGCAGTTCGGGGAAGGCGAAGGGTTTGACGAGGTAGTCGTCGGCGCCGTGGTCGAGGCCCTCGACGCGGTCCTCGACGCCATCACGGGCGGTGAGCACCAGCACGTGGCTGGCGCAGCCCGCGGCGCGCAGCCGGTCGAGCACGGTCAGGCCATCGAGTCCCGGCAGCATGAGGTCGAGCACGATGAGATCGTAGGGATTGCCGGTGGCGTACCACAGGCCTTCGGCGCCGTCCCCGGTCTCGTCAACGGCGTAGCCGGCCTCGCGCAGGCCCTTGACCAGGGCGGCGCGCAGCGGCTGGTAGTCTTCGACGACAAGGATGCGCATGGCTGGATCTGACGGTCCCCGGGCAGGGCGCAAGCCCCGCCCGGGGAGGTCCATCATGGGTTCAGTGCTCACCCTTCTCGGTGTGGTCGTGCTTGCCCTCGTGGTTGCCCTTCTCGCCGTCCTTCTCGCCGTCCTCCTTGACGTCCGCCTTCTCGGTCTCGGTCTTCAGCAGGGTGCCGTCCTCGGCGACGGTGAACTCGATCACGGTGCCCTTCTCGGTGCCGGGGATCTCGGCGGTGTAGACGATCTTGCCCTTCTTGTGCTCGCGCTCGAATTCGCTCAGCGCGGCGCCCTTGGCAGCGGCCTCGAGGGTGGTCTTGACGGCGGCGGGCAGCTGGTCGACGGTGACCTTCTCCTCCTCTTCGGCCCAACCCGCCTGGGCGAGCAGGGCGAACAGCGCGGTGGTGGTGATGATGCGGGAAGTCGTGGACATGATGCGTACTCCATGGTGGGGACGGCGCTGCCGTCCAGGGTTGGGCGCATCATGCACTGCGGACATGAGTCCACGATGAGCGGCGGCACCGGTATCCGGATGATGCGCCGGGCCGTCGGATACACCACCAGGGTGCGCGCCCGGCAGGGTGGCCAACGGCTCAGCCCACCGTCGCCGCCAGCATCCACGCCGTCTTGTCGTGTCCTCGATGCGGCCGATGAGCAGGTCGACGGTCGCCTCGTCGCCGGCCGCCTTGGGCGCGGGCCAGTCAGACCGCCGGCGCCCCGCGCTTCGGCAGCGAGAAGAAGAAGGTCGAACCGACGCCGAGCTTTGACTCCACCCAGATGCGGCCCCGGTGGTGGTCGACGATCTTCTTGCAGGTGGCCAGGCCGATGCCGCTGCCCTGGACCTTGCCCTTCGTGTGTACGCGCGTGAAGGGCTCGAAGATCCTGGTGAAATCCTCCTCCGCCATGCCGATGCCGTTGTCGACGATGGCGAACACCCATTCCTGCGGCTTCTCGCTCGCGCTGACGCGGATCAGCGGGGGCCGCTGCGGGCTGCCGTACTTCACCGAGTTGCCGAGCAGGTTCTGGAACAGCTGGGTGAGCTGCTCGCGGTTGGCCTGGACGATGGGCAGCGGATCGTGGGTGATGATGGCGTGCGCGACCGCGATCTTGGACTCGAGGTTGGCCAGGGCGTTGCGGAGCGCGTAGGCGCTGTCGATGTCGGTGACGCCGCTGTCCTCTTGGCCGAGCCGGGAATAGGTCAGGATGGCGTCGATCATGCCGGTCAGGCGCTTGGCGCCGTTGGTGACATTGGCCATGTACTCGCGGGCGCGCTCGTCGAATAGCGGCGCGTAGCGCGCCTGCAGCAGGCCGATGTAGCTGGCCATCATGCGCAGCGGCTCCTGCAGATCGTGCGAAGCCACCGCGGCGAACTGCTCAAGCTCGGCGTTGGAACGCAGCTGCTCGACGGCGGTGTCCTGCAGCGCCAGCGAGGCGCGCGCGCGTGCGGTGATGTCGGCGATCACCAGGACGATCAGCCGCGCGTTGTCGTCGCCCCCCTCCAGCCGGCGCGCGTTCAGCAGCATGGTCATCGGCCCGATCTTGGCGAAGTCGTGGGTGACCTCGAAGTCGTCGAAGGTGCTGTTGTTGGGCAGGATGTCCTCGAGCAGGCGGCGCAGTTCGGGAATGTTCCACTGGCCGTTGCCGAGATCGTAGACCAGCCGGCCGATGGTTTCGGTGCGGCCCACGCCGAAGGCGGCCAGGAAGGCCTGGTTGGCGCTCTCGACGCGCAGGCCCGCGGACAGCACCAGCAGCGGGTAGCGCATGGTCTCGATGATGGCCGAGGTGAGATCGCCGGAGGTGCGCAGGGATGCGGAAGCCTTGGCGAGCTCGGTGTTGGCGGCGCGCAGCTCCTCGTTGATGGTGACCAGTTCCTCGTTGGTCGAATCGACCTCCTCCTTGGCAGTCTGCAGCTCCTCGTTGGTGCTGCGGAATTCCTCGGTGCTGGACTGGGCCTCTTCCTGAGCGTCGCGCAGCTGCTCGACCTGGCTGTGGTTGAGGGCGACCAGCGAGTGCACGTAGTCGGTGGCGGCCGCGAGTTCGGCGCGCAGCCGGGCGTTCTCCTGCGCGGCCTCGTCGGGC
>JACDGQ010000450.1 GCA_013821615.1 Planctomycetota bacterium | reverse complement strand
GGTGCGCGCCGCGACAGCGCCCTGGGCGAGGACCTCGTCGATGTAGGCGGTGCGGTCCATCAGCTCGGCGCGGCGCGCGCGGGCCGGGCCGAAGTGGTCGAGGAGCAGCTCGAACAGCGCCTGCTTGGCGTGGCCGTAGCCGAAGCCGGCGGCGCCCGGATCGCGGTAGCGCGCGGCCAGGGCGACGGTGCGCGGGTCGTCCTTGCCGGCGATGGCACGGAAGATCTGGAAGGTGTTGTCGGTGTCCGGATCCTTGGCGTCGTTCACGCCCTTGGAGTCGGTCTTGATCGCCATGATGCGCTTGCGCAGCGCCTTCTCATCCTGGAAGGGGTCGATGGTGTTGCCGTAGCTCTTCGACATCTTCTCGCCGTCGATGCCGGGCAGCATGCCGGCATCGGGGGCGAGGCGGTAGGCGGGCAGTGTGAAGACCGCGGACTGGTATTCCTCGTTGAAGCGCGCGGCCAGGTCGCGGGCGAGCTCCAGGTGCTGGACCTGGTCCTTGCCGACCGGCACCAGCTCGGCGTCGACCACGAGGATGTCCGCAGCCTGCAGGATCGGGTAGGTGAACAGGCCGACGTTGGCGGAGATGCCCTTGGCGAGCTTGTCCTTGTAGCTGACCGCTTTCTCCATCCACGACATCGGGCAGACGCAGGCGAGCAGCCAGGCCAGCTCGGTGACCTCGGGCACGGCCTGCTGCAGGTAAATGTGGGTCTTCGCCGGGTCGAGGCCGAAGGCCAGGTAGTCGATGACGACCTGGCGGATGCTGGCGCGCAGCACCACGGGATCGCGCGCGGAGGTCAGCGCGTGGTAGGACGCCACGAACACGTAGAGCTCGTGGCCCTGCGCCTGCAGATCGAGGAACTGGCGGATTGCGCCCGCGTAGTTGCCGAGGTGGAGCTGGCCGGAGGGCTGGACGCCGGAGAGGACGCGGGTCATGGGATCAGTGCAGTGCCCGGTAGGCGTTGAAGAGCAGATAGCCGGCCATGACCAGCGTGTAGATGCCGACCTGGCCGTTGAGGTTGTAGAGCACAAGGAGCGCGCCGATGGCGACGAAGAAGCTCACGCACAGCGTGATCAGGCGCGCCGGATTCCACGAACGCGGGAACAGCCGGATGAAATTGAACAGCACCTGGCCGCCGTCGAGCGGGTAGATGGGCAGGCTGTTGAAGATCGCCAGGATCATGTTGATGCGCCAGGTCAGGTAGACCAGCAGGGCCAGGATGCTGGGATCGCCGTTGGCGTTGGTCAGCCACGATTGATGGGTGGTGCTCGCCCACGTCCAGAGCAGCCAGCCTCCGCCCCACAAGGCATAACTGACCGCCGGGCCGGCGATGAGGATGGGCAGCTCGCGGGCCGGCAGGGAGTCGCGGTTCGAACGGCAGACGCCGCCCAGGGCCTCGAGCGTGATGGTGACGTCGCTGGCCCCGAGTGCCATGGCGGTCATGCCGTGGCCGAGCTCGTGCAAGATAATGCTGACGATCGTGACGATGATCGCCGCCAGCACCATTTCCATGCCGCCCGACTGGTAGCTCGAGCCGACGATCACCACCAACATCAACGCGCTGGGGTGCGCGAAGAGCGGAATGGTACCGAGGTTGCAGAGATAGAGAGCGCCGTCCCGGTTGAGCACGGCAGGATGCTAGCGGACTGGCCATTCCGGCCAAGGCGAATCGCAGATGCATGCGGCGGCCGCTGGCGGCGCACGCGTCGGCGGCGTACACTCGCTGATGCGCTGCCTGCGGCTCGGTGAAGTGGTCCCCGGCATGATCCTGGCCCGCCCGGCGCGCACCCTCGACGGCGGCGTGCTGGCGCGCCCGGGCCTGGCGCTGACCGCGGAGCTGCTCGGGCGGTTGCGCGAGCAGGGCCTGCACGAGTTGTGGGTGGTGCCGCCGGGCAGCCCGGTGCCCGACCCGACCGTGCCCGAGTATCTCGACCGCTACGGCCCGGACTTCGCCGCGCGTCTGCAGGGCGTGTTCGCCGCCGCCCTGGTCAACCGCAGCATGCAGAACCTCTTCCTGGGCGCGCTCGGGCACGCCTCGGACTGCTACCGGCGGTACCGGCTGAGCGATCGGGAGGACCATTGACCCTCGGTGAATCCACCGTCCTCGACCGCCTGCGCCTGGTCCAGTCGCTGCCGGCGCTGCCCATGGTGGTGGGGGCGGTGACGCGGCGCATCACCCACGACTCGGCGAGTTCGGGCGAGATCGCGCGCCTGCTCGGCCACGACCAGGCGCTGACGGCGCGCGTGCTGCGCCTGGCCAACAGCGCCTTCTACGCGCCGCGCGAGGCGGTGCGCAGCCCGGAACACGCGGTGGTGCTGCTCGGACTGGGCACGGTGCGCGCGATCGTGCTCAAGGCCTCGATCTTCTCGGCCTTCGCCGTCACCCAGGCGCGCGGCTTCTGGCTGCACGCGCTGGGCGCGGCCTGCGCGGCGCGCGCGGTGGCGAAACTGGGCAGTCTGGGACGCGGCGACGACGCCTTCGTGCTCGGCCTGCTCCACGACCTGGGCAAGCTCGCGCTGGCCGAGCACCTGCCGGCGGAGTACGCGCTGGTGCGGGCGCGCGTGGCGCGCGACGGCGGCCTGATCCGCCAGGCGGAGCTCGCTGAACTGGGCTGCGACCACGCCGCGGTCGGCCGCTTCCTGTGCGAGCACTGGTCGTTGCCCTAC
The DNA here is from genome assembly GCA_013821615.1 of Planctomycetota bacterium. Taxonomy (GTDB): domain Bacteria; phylum Planctomycetota; class UBA11346; order UBA11346; family UBA11346; genus BOG-1363. Next base: position 1,016 of record JACDGQ010000450.1, on the reverse strand, counting down.
GAGTACCGCGCCGCCATCGGCGCGCACCACGACCTCGACCAGGCCGAGGGCGAGCACCAGCCATGGGCCGCCTGCGTGCACATCGCCGACATCATCGCGCGCGCCATGCTGATCGGCAACGGCGGCGACCAGGCGATGCCGATCCTCGACCCCCGCGCCCTGCGCATGGTCGGCCTGCAGGAATCCGAGCTGGGCGCGCTGTTCGCGGCGACGGAGAAGGAATTGGGCAAGGCGGAGGTGTTCTTCACCATCATTAACGGATAGGTGCGGAAGTCCGGAAGTCCGGAGGTCCGGAAGTCCGGAAGTCGACAGCCGGACAGCCTGAAAGAAGTGATCCTGCGTTGGATGCGGCGCCGAGGCGCGGAATCGATCCATGCGCACCGAGACTTCCGGACTACCGGACTTCCGGACTCCCACCGTCCAGCGCGGCGGATGCGACTTCCCGCCCAGCCTCGCCCTGCTCTACTCAGCGCGTGGACCCAGACCGCCCCCTCACCGTGGCTTCGCTGACCCAGCGCATCGGCGTGGCGCTCGAGGATTTCGGGCCGGTGCTGGTGCAGGGCGAGCTGTCGCAGGTGAAGGTCGCGCCGAGCGGGCACCTCTATGCGACGCTCAAGGACAGCGCGGCGGTGATCGGGCTGGTGATGTGGCGTTCGGGCGTGGTGCGCAATGGCGCACTGCCCCGGGAAGGCGAGCAGGTGCTGGTGCGCGGCGCGCTGTCGGTCTACGGGCCGCGCGGGCAGTACCAGCTGGTCGCGACGCGCATCACGGCGCAGGGCCAGGGCGATCTGGCGGCGCGCTTCGAGGCCCTGAAAGCCAGGCTGGAGGCGGCGGGGCTGTTCGCGGAGGAGCGCAAGCTGCCCCTGCCGCTGCTGCCGCGCGCGGTCGGCATCGCAACCGCGGCGGGCACCGCGGCGCTGGCCGACCTGCTGCATTCGATCCGCGCGCGCTTCCCGGCGATGCCGGTGGTGGTCGCGCCCTGCCTGGTCCCGGGCGCGGCGGCGGCCGGGCAGATC
>JACDGQ010000449.1 GCA_013821615.1 Planctomycetota bacterium | reverse complement strand
CATCGAGGGCAGCCCGTGCATCGCAGGCGACCTGGTGGTGGCCGGGGCCGGTGCGGTCGAGCAGGGCGCGGACCACCGCCCGCGCGGTGATGCGAACGGGCACGGCCATCCGGGATTCGTCGTGGGCGTGCGCGTCTCCGACGGACAGGAGGTCTTCCGCGCCGCCGTCAACGATCCCGAGGGTTCGCCGCTGCTCAGCGCTGGCATCTGCTACGTGGGCAGCGGGCTCAACGGCTCCGCTGTGGTGGCCTTGCGCACCCTGAGCGATGCCGACCTGGACAAGGCGGCGCAGCCGCGCGTGCTGTGGCGGACAGCCACGCCCTTTCCGGCCACCGGCGCGGTGACCCTCGCGGGCGATGCGCTGCTGGTGGGGTGCGGCAACGGCGACTTCGTCCTGGCCGCGGAGCATCCGGAAGGGCGCGTCATCGCCCTGGACAAGACCACCGGCGCGGTGCGCTGGCAGGCGCCCATGCCCGACGCCGTGCTCGGTCCGATCGCGGTGTCCGGCACGGTCGCCATCGTTCCGGTGCGGAGTGGCGAGGTCGTGGCCATCGACCTCGCGGCCCAGGGCAGGGTGCTGTGGCGGGCGCGCGTCAACAAGTCCGCACCGGTCCTGGCGGGCGCCGCCTTCGCCGGCGCCCTGGTGTATGCGGTCTCGAACGACGGGTACCTGGTCGTGCTCGATGCGGCCGACGGCAGGCAGCTGGAGAAGGTCTACCTCAACGCGCCGGGCAGGCCGGGCGAACTCGGGCTGTCGACCTCGTCGCCGCTGGTGGTGGACGGCCGGCTGTATGTCGGCTCGGAGACCGGCGGCCTGCGCTGCTTCAGCGGATCGGCACCGTGATCCTCGCGCTGCGTGACTGCCACGATGCCGCGGTGGTCGGCGGCAAGGCCGTCAATCTCGCACGCCTGCTGAACGCCGGGTTCGCCGTGCCGGACGGCTTCGTCATCACCACCGGGGCCTTCGCGGCGGCTCTGGCCGGTGAGGGGGGGATGCCGAACCGGGTACCCACTGAACTCGCTGAGCGCATCGGCGAACACTACCGGGCGCTCGGCTCGCCAACGGTGGCGGTGCGCTCCTCGGCGACCGCCGAGGACCTGGCCGACGCGTCGATGGCTGGACAGTACGAGACCCTGCTCGACATCCGCGGTGAGAGCGCGGTCGTCGCGGCGGTCGCGCACTGCTGGCGGAGCATCGATACGCCCCGCACGCGCAGCTACCTGGCCAGCAAGGGCATTCCGCTCAGCGACGTCGCGATGGCCGTCGTGGTCCAGCGCCTGGTGCCCGCGGACGTGGCCGGAGTCCTGTTCACCGCCAATCCGCGCAGCGGACGCAGCGATGAGCTGCTGATCGAAGCCTCGTGGGGACTGGGGGAATCCGTGGTGTCGGGCAGGGTCCAGCCGGACACCCTGGTGGTCGAGGCTGCGACCGGAGTGGTGCGCCACGCGGTGATCGCGGACAAGGCGACCTGGATCGCCGCGGGTGCCCCTGGCGAGTGCGCGGTGAGCGGCGAGCGCCGCCGGATGCCCTGCCTGGATGTCCGGCAGGTCGACGCGTTGCGCCGCCTCGGCGAGCGGGTCGAGCGCCACTTCGGCTCGCCCCAGGACCTCGAATGGGCGTTCCACGCAGGCGAGCTGTATCTGCTCCAGAGCCGCGCGATCACCACCCTGGGCGTGGCGCTGGCCACCCAGCAGCGTTGCGACGCGGAACGCGCGGCCCTGGCCGCTGCGCTCGCCACCGGCCGCGGACCATGGGTGCGGCACAACCTGTCGGAGACCTTGCCGCAGCCGACGCCCCTGACCTGGTCCGTGATCCGCCGTTTCATGTCGGGCGATGGCGGGTTCGGGTCGCTGTACCGGGAGATCGGCTTCGTGCCGTCACCGACGGTGTGCCGCGAGGGCTTCCTCACGCTCATCGCGGGTCGCATCCATCTCGACCTGGCGCTCGGGCCGGAGCTGTTCTTCGCCGGCTATCCCTACGCGTACGACGTCGCGGCGCTGCGCGCCAATCCGGACCGCGCCCAGGAACCGCCGACCATCCCCCAGGGCACCCTGGGCCAACGCCTGTCCTGCGCTCGGCGGCTGGCGGCGGTGGATGCGCGCATCATGACGCTCGCCGCGGACGAGGACCGGCGCCTGGACGGGGAGACCATTCCCGCCTTCGCCGCGTGGATCGCCTGCGAACGCGACGTGGATCTGACGGTCCTGGACGCCGCCGCCCTGCTCGCCTGCTGGCAGCGCCGCGAACGCGAGGTGCTCGAGCGCTTCGCGCCGCGGTCGCTGATGCCCACGGTGATCGCCGCCGCGCTGATGGCGCGCCTGCGCGCGTTCACCGGTGAGCACTGCTGGGACGACGAGCCGCTGGCGATGGCCGACCTCCTCAGCGCGGGCGGCGCGGCGGATTGCACGGTGCGCGCCACCGCCCAGTTGCGCGACGTCGCCACCGGCCGCATGACGCTGGCGGACTGGCTGCGCGATCATGGCCATCGCGCGCCGGCTGAATTCGATCTGGCCACCCCCCGTTGGCACGAACGACCGCAGCAGGTCCTGGCGTTGGCCGCGCACCTCGCCGGTGGTGCCGATCCGCTGGACCTGCACGCCCGCCGCACGGCGGCGGCCGCGGGCGCGGCCAGCGCGCTGCGCATCCGGCTCGGGGAGGCGGAATGCCGCGAGTTCGATGCGTTGCTCGCGCTGGTGCATCGCTACCTCCGTTGGCGCGAGGATGGCAAGCACTGGCTGATGCTCGGCTATGAACAGCTGCGCCTGGTCGCGTTGGAAGCCGGCCGCCGGCTGGCGGTGGGCGACGGCATCTTCATGCTGAACGGTGAGGAATTCGCGCAGGCGTTGAGCTGCGGGTATGCGCCGTTGGCATTGATCGGCCAACGCCGGACGCAGCGCGCCGTGGAGGAGCGCCTGCGGCTGCCGGCCGTGATCACACGCGACGAGTTGCCGACCCTGGGGCAGCCTGCACCGAGCGCTGCGCTCGGCGGCGAGCAGCTCGAGGCCTTCGTCATCTCCGCCGGCTCCTGCCAGGGTCCGGCGCGCATCGTGCTGGACCCGCAGCGCGCCGGCGACCTGGGCAAGGGCTGCATCCTGGTCTGCCCCAGCACGGATCCCTCGTGGACGCCGTTGTTCGTCAACGCCGCCGGCCTGGTGCTGGAGCGCGGTGGCGCGCTGTCGCACGGCGCCGTGGTGGCGCGCGAACTGGGCATCCCGGCCGTGGTGCTGGCCGATGCCACCACCCTGCTGCGCGATGGCGAGCCGCTGCTCATCGATGGCGATGCCGGCGTGCTGCGCCGGGGGGCGGAGCTGACGGCACCGTCCATGTCAGCGGCCACCGCGCCGGCGCGACCGACGCGCCGGCAGTCGCCGCCGCCGGTGGGCAGGCGCGAACGGACCGCTGCGCACTGGCGCAATCTGCTGCTGGCGTGCTGGGGCAGCGCGTTCGCCGCGATCTTCTGGTGCCCAGCCACGCTCCTGTATGCGCCGATCATCCGCGGCCTCGACGCCGTCCTGTGGCCGCTGGTGCCGCGCATCGGCCTCGCCGGCGTGGTGGTGGTCGTGGCGGTGGTCATGGCGGTGCTGGTGATGGTCGTGCAGCGCCTCACCACCGACAACCGGCGGCTGCTGGTGGCGAAGGAGCGCGCCGCCGCCCTGCGCGCCGAGGCGCTGAAGCTGCCCGCCGGCC
>JACDGQ010000448.1 GCA_013821615.1 Planctomycetota bacterium | reverse complement strand
CGCTCGAGCAGGCCGGGCCGCGGCTTGCGGCAGGCGCAACCGTCCTCGGCGCGGTGCGTGCAGGCGTACCAGGCGGCGATGCGACCGCCGCCGGCCGCGAGGCGCCGCGCCAGCTCTGCGTGGATCTCCTCCAGGCCGGCCGCGGAGAGTTCGCCACGCCCGACCAGGGCCTGATTGGTGACCACCAGGCAGGTGAAGCCGGCGCGCGCGAGCAGCGCCACGCCTTCCGCCGCGCCGGCCTCCAGCGCGAGTTCGTCCAGGCCGTGCACCCCCGTCGGGCGGTCGACGTTGAGCACGCCGTCGCGATCGAGCAGCACCACCGGTCCGGCCGCTGCGCTCACGGCGCGCTTCCGGCCACGGCCGCGGTGCGGTAGTGGCCGTCATTGTCCTTGAGCAGTCCCACGTACGAGCGCACGCCGTCGGCCAGGCTGGTGAAGTCGCCGGCGAAGCCCGCCGCGCGCAGCCGCGTGAGATCCGCGCAGGTGTAGGCCTGGTACTTGCCCTTGAGCGCCTCGGGGAAGGGCTTGGTGCCGATCTCGGCGCTCGGGTACAGCGGCGCCATCAGCTCGGCGATGGCGCGGAAGCTCTCAGCACGGCCGGTGCCGCAGTTGAAGATGCCGCTCGCGGGGTGGGCGAGGAAGTGCAGGTTCACGCCGACCACGTCGTCGACGTGGATGAAGTCGCGGCGGAACCCGTCGCTGCCCTCGAACAGCTCGAGACGACCGCCGGCAATGAGCTGGCGGTGAAACTGGTAGACCACCGTGGCCATGCGTCCTTTGTGGTTCTCCTGCGGTCCATAGACGTTGAAGTAGCGCAGCCCGGTGACCGGCGTGCGAGTCGGGCCGAGGCGGCGCACGTACTGGTCGAAGACGAATTTGGAGTAGGCGTAGGCGTTGATCGGGTATTCACAGCGCCGCTCCTCGACGAAGCCGCGTGCGCCGTCGCCGTAGACCGAGGCCGACGATGCGTAGATGAACGGCACCCCCGCCTCCTGGCAGCGGTGCAGCAGCGCCTTGCTGTAGGCGAAGTTGTTGTCCATCAGGTAGCGGCCGTCCGCCTCCATGGTGTCGGAGCAGGCGCCGAGGTGGAACACGCCCTCGACCCCGGGTGCGATCAGATCGGCGATGCGCGGCAGGAAGTCGCGCTTGTCGAGGTAGTCGGCGAACTCGAGCGCGTTCAGCGTGCGGTGCTTGTCGCCGCGCGTGAGGTTGTCGACCAGCAGGATGTCGCTGATGCCGCGGCGGTTCAGCCCGCGTACCAGATTGCTGCCGATGAAGCCGGCTCCGCCCGTGACGATGATCATCCGCTGCCTCCGCCCACGCGCGCCAGGCTGTCCGCGGCCCTCTGCACGTGGTGCGGCATGCTAGAGGGCCCGAGCGCGGGCACCAGGGAGCGGCCGGGGCGGGTCTGACGGGCGTGCCTGGCCGCTCAGCCCGCACCACCGGTGTCGGGCCAGGCCGGTGCCACCACGAAGCCGCGCGCGGTCTCGGCCCACCAACCGGCGCGGTCGGGTTGCACTTCGGCGACCAGCACCGCATCGATGTGCCGGGCGAAATGCCCGGCCAGGAAGGTGTCGATCTCGCCCGGCGCCAGGGCATGCAGGCCACCACGGCGCGGCTGGCGCGCCGGCGACAGCCAGGCCAGGCGCGGCAGGACCATGAAACGCGCGGCACGACTGGCACGGGGCAGGGGGCCCTCGCCATGGCGCCGCCACCACCCGCGGCCGTGCTCCGGGTGGGCGCCGTGTGGCGGGTCGAGGTGCCGGCGCTGCCCGGCCGCGTCCAGCGGCGAGAACAGCCAGCCCTTGAGGAAGGCCTCGGAGATGGTCGCCTGGGTGGCGCCATGATTGGCGAGGGGATGCCGGCCGAGGGGGAGCTGGTGGCTGATGACCTTGGCCAGCTTGGCGGCGAGCGTATCGCGCGGATCGGCGCCGATCCAGGTCGCCCATCCGCCGCCCGGCGCGGTGCCCAGGTAGAACTTCACCGCCAGTTCCCAGTGCAGGCGCGCCTTGCGGCGTTCAGCGGTGAACAGCAGATCGAGGTCGCCGAGCGTGCGGCCGCCCTCGCTAATGGTGAGATGCGCCTGGTGGAAGCGGATGCCCGGCTGGCGGCGCAGCCAGAATTCCATCAGCGCCTCAGCGTGGTGGCCGAGGCGCTGGTGGCGGTGGCGCGCCAGCCAGCCGTCGAGCTCTTCCGGCCGGCGGTCGACTTCATCCAGCCACGGCTGCGCCTCCGTCGCGAGCTTCTCCAGCCAGGCGGCGGGCGGCACGTCCAGGCCCGGCGTGCCGGCGGCCATCAGCGGCGGGCTGCCGATCAGCCAGGCGAGGTCGCGAACATGCTGGTGGGTGTATGGCGGCGGCATGGGAGTGCCCGGGGCCCTCTTCTATCCCGCTGTCTGCGCAGCTACTACGGGTTCAGCTGCGGGCTCCGGAGCGATCGGACGCGGACCTCTGCCGGCGGTCAGCAGCAGCACCGCCGGCAGCGACAGCAGGGTCAGCACCGTCGAGCTGAGCAGGCCGCCCATCACCGCGACGGCGAGGGGCGCGCGTAGTTCGGCGGCCTCGCCCCAGCCGACGGCGAGGGGCGCGAGACCGAGCACCGAGGTCGCAGTGGTCATCAGGATCGGGCGCAGGCGCTCGCGGCCGGCGACGGCGATGGCGGCGAGCGGGGCCAGGCCCTGGGCGCGGCGCAGGTTGGCGGTTGAGACCAGCACGATGGCGTTCGACACCGCGACGCCGACCAGCACCACCAGGCCGATGCCGCTCATCACGTCGAAGCCGTGGCCGCACAGCCACAGCGCCGGGAAGGCGCCGGCTGCGGCCATCGGTACGGCGAGGATCACCAGCAGCGGCTGGCTGAGGCTCTCGAACTGCACCGCCATCACCACGATGACCAGGAACACCGACAGCGCGAGCATGCCGACCATGGCCAGGGCGCCGTCGTTGGCGCCGTTCTCGACGCTGCGCCCGACCAGGTCGTAGCCGCTCGGCAGCGGCGTCGCGCGCTGCAGCCCGGCGAGCACCGCGCGTACCTCCGCACCGGGTGGCAGCGCGGCCGCGACCAGGGTGGCGATGCGGCTGCCGTTGTGGTGCACGATCAGTCCGTCGCCGGGCGCGCGCGTGATGGTCGCGATCCGCGACAGCGGCACCGGCTTGGCGGCGGTACCGAGGTTCAGTTCGTCGAGCAGGCTGGTCTGCTGCTCGCGCAGCGGGCCGCGGATGCGGATCGGCAGGGTGCGTGTGGTCGCCTGACGGGCGTTGAAGCGCGGGATGAAGTCGGTGATCTGGTGGATGTCGGCGGCGGCGGCGATGGTCTTCTGCACCTGGTCGAGGGTCAGTCCGGCGTCGAGCATGCGCGCGGTGTCTGGCACCACCAGCACCTCGTCGCTCGCCGAGGTCGCCGAGGTCGAGACGCCACGGCAGCCCAGGACGCGCAGGCGCGCCGCGTAATCGAGCGCCTGGGTGCGCAAGGTCTCGGGGTCGTCGCCGCGGATGGCGATCTCGAGGGCATTCGCCGAACCCATGCCGAGGTCGACCAGCGGCGGCGTGGTCGCGGCGGCGGCGACCGCGCCGTGAGCGAGCGCCAGGCGCTCGAGGCCGATGAGGAAGGCGCGTTCGCCCTCAAGGTCGGCCGCGCGGTGCGCGCGCGTCAGCACCAGCGCCAGCTCATGGTCCTGGCGGCGCGTCAGCC
>JACDGQ010000014.1 GCA_013821615.1 Planctomycetota bacterium | reverse complement strand
TCGCTGCGCTTGCGCAGGCCGAAGACGCCGTGCGCCGGCAGCGGACCCTGGTACTGGCGCGCGGGCCGGCTGCCGGTGGCGAGGATGAGCACGTCGTAGCGGTGGTGGCCACCGCCGGCGTCGACGATCTCCTGGGCCTTGCGCTCGATGCGCGCGATGCGCACGCCGGGGCGGAAGGCCACGCCCTGGGCGGCGAGTTCGGTCTCCCCGCCCTTGACCATGCTCGCCCACGAGCTGTGCCCGCTGACGTAGTGCGGCAGCAGCACGCGGTTGTAGATCGGCAATGGTTCTTCGCCGAACACCGTGATGCGGTCAGCGAGGCCGTGGCGGCGGTGCGCGGCGATGAAGGCCCACGCCGCGGCGCCACCACCGACGATCAGGATCTCGCGCGCCAGCGGGGTGTGGCGGCGCACCTCGACGGCGCTGTACTTGAGGTCCGGCTCCTTCGAGACCGGGTCGTAGATCGGGCTGGTGAGGTTGTTGGCGCGACCGCGCTCGCCGCCGCGCTGGCGACCCCAGTGCATGGGCAGGAACACCACCCCGGCGCGGATCGTGGTGGTGACCTCGGCGCGCACCTGGACGTCGCCGCGCGCACCGCTGACGATCACGATATCGCCGCTGCGGATGCCACGCGGGCCGGCGTCGTCCGGGTGGATCTCGCAGAACGGGGTGTCGACGTGGTCGCGCAGCTTGGTCACGCGCCCGGTCTTGGTCATGGTGTGCCACTGGTCGCGCAGGCGCCCGGTGGTCAGGATCAGCGGGTGCGCGGCGCTCAGCGGCTCGCTGCGCGACAGCAGCGCCGGGGCGCGCAGGCGGGCGCGGCCGGAAGGGGTCTGGAAACGGTGATCGGTGTAGAGCCGCGGCACCGCCGGCGCGTCCAGCGCCGGAGCCGGCCACTGGCGCGTGCCGTCGATGCGCAGGCTCTCGTGCGACAGGCCGCTGATGTCGCAGTCGCGGCCGCGCGTCAGCGCCGCGTGCTCGGCGAAGATCGCGGCCGCGTCCGCGTAGGCGAAGGCGCGCTCCCAGCCCATCTGGGCGGCGAAGCGCGCGATGATGACGCTGTCCGGCAGGGCCTCGCCGGGCGGCGCGACGAGCGGCTGGAGCAGGCCGATGCGGCGCTCCGAATTGGTCATCGTGCCGGCTTTCTCCAGCCAGGTCGCGGCGGGCAGCACGACGTCGGCGAAGGCCGTGGTGGCGGTCGGGTAGCAGTCCTGAACCACCACCAGTTCGGCGGCGCGCAGCGCGGCTTCGGCGCCCCACGCGTCGGGCAGCGATTCGATGGGGTTGGTGGCGATGATCCACACCGCCTTCATGCGCCCCTCGCGCAGCGCGGCGAACATCTCCAGCGCCGACAGCCCGGGCTGCTCGGGGACCGACGCCACGCCCCAGTGAGCAGCGATCTCGGCGCGGTGCGCAGGGTTGGCGAGGTCGCGGTGCGCCGAGGCGAGGTTGGCCAGGCCGCCGACCTCGCGCCCGCCCATGGCGTTGGGCTGGCCGGTCAGGCTGAATGGTCCGCAACCGGGCTTGCCGATCTTGCCGGTGATCAGCGAGAGGTTGATGAGCGTGGCGTTCTTGTCGACGCCGACCGAACTCTGGTTGAGGCCCATCGTCCACAGCGACAGGAAGCGCCGGTCGCCCGCCAGCCACGCCGCCGCCTGGGCGATGTCCGCGGCGGGCAGCCCGCACTCCGCGGCGGTGCGCTCGAGCGTCCACGGCGCGAAGGCGGCCTGCAGCTCGGCCCAGCCTTCGGTGTGGTCGGCGATGAACGCCTCGTCGATCGCGCCGGTCTCCCACAACCGCCGCGCCAAGCCGTGGTGCAGGGCCACGTCGGTGCCGGGGCGCAGTTTGAGATGGAGGTCGGCCCCCGCGCACGAGGCGGTCTCGCGCGGGTCGACGATAATGATGCGCACCGCGGGGTCGGCGGCCTTGCGCGCCTCGACGCGCCGCCACAGGATCGGATGGCACCACGCCGGGTTGGCGCCGGTGACCAGGAAGCTGTCGCAGCTCTCGATGTCCTCGTAGGCGATCGGCGGCCCGTCGGCGCCCAGGGTCTGCTTGTAGCCGGCGACCGCCGACGACATGCACAGCCGTGAGTTGGTGTCCATGTTGTTGGTGCCGAGGAAGCCCTTCACCAGCTTGTTGACGATGTAGTACTCCTCGGTGAGCATCTGCCCCGAGCAGTAGAATCCGACCGCGTCCGGCCCGTGTTCGGCGATGATGCGCCGGAAGGTCGCGGCGACGTGTCCCAGCGCCTGGTCCCAGCCGGTGCGCCCGAGCGGCTGGTCGCGGTCGAGGCGCACCTGGGGCGTGCGCAGCCGCTCGTCCCGCGCCGCGACCACGTGCAGCAGGGTGCGGCCCTTCGAGCAGAGCATGCCGCGGTTGCTGGGGTGGTCGGGGTCGCCGCGCAGGCTCAGCTTGCCGCGCACGTCGCGGCTGACCTCGATGCCGCAGCCGACGCCGCAGTAGCAGCAGATCGTCTTGATCGAGGTTGGGGTTGGCATGGACGGGACCGGGCGGTGTGGCTGGCCGTCCCTTTGCGCGGTCTGTGCCAATGGCGACCGGTGCGGACCGTGCGGGTCGCCAGGCGATCGCAGATGCGGGCACCGTCCCTGGCCATGCGCCAGCGGAGTGTCGCCTGGATGCGGACTATGCCGCTGAAAATGAGTATTTTCGGCGTCCGCGCAGCGGACAGGCGGGGCGCGGACGCGGTGGCAGCCAGTCTTCAGGACGTCTGGGACCATCTCGGGTCTGGAATCAGCCCGATCAAAACTTGCTCTCTGTGCAAAAATGGATCTTCCCAATGAACAGTGGAGCATCACTCGCGACTCGGCTTCGCCTGGGCGCCGCGCTCCACACGTGGAATTCGATCAAATATCGAGCTGATGCCGCGCCACGCAGCCATGATTATGTAATTACGATATACATCCGAATTCTGGTTCACCTCGCGATCCACGGGGGGTTCCGAAGGTCATCCGATGCGCGCGTCCGTCCTGGTCAGGAATCGCCCAGACGAACCAGACGCACGGTGAAATCCAGCGTCCGTGCGTGGCGAAGGAGGTGTGCACGCGTCGTTGGCGACCGCGCGCGGGCCCCGGGAAATCGGGCGCGACCGTCCCCGACAGTCGCTTTGGCATAGGCGCTGCTCCGGGGCAATTCGTCCTGCATCCGGTTACCGACGCAGCGCCTGGTGCGCTCCACCGGTCGATCGCGAGGCTCTTGACCTGGTTTTCACCACCTGCCCCGCCCGGAGATCCCATGCCTCTGCCCGTGATCGTGCGCCATCCCACCCGCGCCATCGCCGGACTGCTGCTCCTGGCCGGCGCCAACGCCAGCGCAGCGACCGCAGATGCCAGCGTGCCCGCGAGTGTCGCGGCCCCGGTCTTCGTCGAGTACCAGCTCGCCAGCCCCAAACCCGACCTGGCGCGGATCAAAGCGGCGGGGATCGAAAAGCCGGTGCTGAAGTTCGGCATGATCAAGCTCACCGATTGCGCGCCGCTGGTCGTCGCCCGCGAGCTCGGCTTCTTCGCGGCGGAGGGCCTCAGCGTCGCGATCGAGGTCCAGGCCAACTGGAAGGTCGTCCAGGAGCGCGTGGTGAGCATGGAGCTCGACGGCTCGCACATGCTCTACAACCATCCGATCGGCGCGCGCATCGGCTACCTCGGCCAGGCGAAGATCATCAGCCCGTTCAACATCTCGATCAACGGCAAGGGCATCACCGTCTCGACCGCGCTGTGGAAGGCGATGCAGGACAAGGAGCCGGGCCTCAAGGAGCCCGGCTATGCGCTGCCGGTGACTGCGACCTCGCTGAAGGCCATCGCCAAGGAGCGCTTCGCCGTCGGCAACCCGCTGCGCTTCGGCATGACCTTCCCGAGCGGCAGCCACAACATCGCGCTGCGCTACTGGCTGGCCGCGGGCGGCGTCAACCCCGGCTTCTACGAGGGCTTCAACGACCCGGTCGGCAAGAAGGACGCCGACGTCCTGCTCTCGGTGGTGCCGCCGCCGCAGATGGTCGCCAACCTCACCGCCAACAGCATCGATGGCTTCTGCGTCGGCGAGCCGTGGAACCAGCAGGCGGTGCGCGACGGCACCGGCGTCGCGGCGCTCGGCGACCAGTACGTGTTCAACGGCGGTCCCGACAAGATCTTCGCCACCGCCGAGGAGTGGGCCGACACCCACCCGAACACCATGGTCGCGGTGGTCAAGGCGCTGATCCGCGCCAATCAGTGGCTCGATGAGAGCACCGAGCACCGCAAGCTCGCCTGCGAGATGCTCGCCAACAAGGCCTACATCGGCGCCAACGTCGAGGTGCTCGCCGAGAGCATGCTGGGCACCTACCAGTACCAGAAGGGCGACCGCCGCGAGGCCAAGGACTTCAACATCTTCTACCGCCGCTTCGCCTCCTTCCCGTTCAAGAGCCACACCGTGTGGGGCCTGACCCAGGCGCGCCGCTGGGGCATGATCCCGACCGCCATGCCGGATGCCTGGTACGCGGAGGTCGCCGACCGCATCACCCGCACCGACATCTACCGCAAGGCCTTCGCCCTGCTCCTCGCCGAAGGCAAGGTCAAGGCGGAGGACCTGCCGGCGGACGACTACCAGTCCTCTCCGGCCGAAGCCTTCATCGACCATATCGCCTTCGATCCCCGGCAGCCGAACGCCTACCTCCAGAAGTTCGCCATCGGCCTGAAATGAACGTTCGGCGTGCGGGGTCCGGCGTCCGGCGTCACCGTGGTGCGGACGGCCATCCGTGGTCCCGCCGGCTGCTTGTCCCACACGCAAGCGAGCCCTCCACACGCCATCCAGCGGTGACGCCGAACGCCTGACCCCGCACGCCGAACGCCGCCCCCGCACCTCGAGAAACCAGCATCCCATGTTCGCCACCGTGACCGGCTTCCTCGAAACCATCGGCCTCACCTGGTTCGTGCCGCCGCTGAAGATCGCGGCTGGGATCGACCGGCGCTACGAGGCGCGGCGCTTCGTGCGCATGATCGGCCTGCCGGGCCTGGCCATCGGCCTGTTCCTGGCGGTGTGGTGGGCGCTCTCGACCCAGGTGGTGATCAAGGGCCACGCCCTGCCCGGCCCGCGCGAGGTCTACGCGGCCGGCGGCAGGATGGTGGGCGAGTACCAGGCCGCGCGCCGCGTCCACGCGGAGTGGCTGCGTGGCATCGACGAGCAGGTGGTGGCCAATCCCACCATGAGCCGCGCCGAGGTCATGGCGCTGATGCCCGACACCGCTGCGCCGACCTACCTCGACCAGATCGGCGTGTCGCTCAAGACCGTCTTCACCGGCTTCCTGCTCGCCGCGATCACCGCCATCCCGCTCGGCATCCTGTGCGGCATGAACCGCGCCATCTTCGAGATGGTCAATCCCTTCATCCAGGTCTTCCGCCCGGTCTCGCCGATCGCCTGGCTGCCGATCGTCGGCATCGTGGTCAGCGCGGGGATGGCCGACGTGGCGGCGAACTCCTTCTGGGCCAAGAGCTACGTCATCTCCGCGGTGGTGGTGTGCCTGTGCAGCCTGTGGCCGATCCTGATCAACACTGCGGGCGGCGTGGCCAACGTCGAGCGCGACTACCTCAACGTCGCGCGGGTCCTCAATCTCGGCTGGGTCGGCACGGTGTGGAAGGTGGTGCTGCCGGCGGCGCTGCCGCAGATCTTCAACGGTCTGCGCCTGTCGATCGGCGTCGGCTGGATGGTGCTGATCGCCGCCGAGACGCTCTCGCAGAATCCCGGCCTCGGCAAGTTCGTCTGGGACATGTACCAGTCCAGCAACGACGACACCCTCGCCTACATCATGATCGCGGTGCTGACCATCGGCGTGATCGGCTTCGTGCTCGACCGCATGATGATCGCCCTGCAACGCCTGGTCAGCCCGGGCGTCGGGGTGCAGGTGAGATAGCAGTCCGGGAGTCCGGGAGTCCGGGAGTCCGGGAGTCCGGGAGGCGGAGGACCGCGTGCAATCAGGATTTCAGAGTTCTACCAAGGAATCGCCTCATGGCCCTATCACCACGCTCTCCCGACTTCCGGACTTCCGGACTCCCGGACTCCCGGACTCGGCCGTCATGAAATTCCTCGAGATCATGCAGGTATCCAAGCACTTCAGCCACCCGACCAAGGGGCGCATCGAGGTCCTCGACAAGGTCAGCCTGGAGATGCGCAGGAACGAGTTCATCACCATCATCGGCCATTCGGGCTGCGGCAAGTCGACGCTGCTCAACATGGTCGCCGGGTTGGATGCGCCCAGCTCGGGGGCGGTGTGCTTCAAGGAGCGGGAGATCGCCCGGCCGGGTCCCGAGCGCGCGGTGGTCTTCCAGAACCACAGCCTGCTGCCGTGGCGCACCGTGCTCGCCAACGTCATGCTCGCCGTCGACGCGGTCTTCCCCGCCATCCCCAAAGGCGAGCGCCTGGCCAAGGCCGAGCACTGGCTGGGCGTGGTCGGGCTGAAGGAGCAGCTCCACAAGTACCCGCACGAGATCTCCGGCGGCCAGAAGCAGCGCACCGGTCTCGCCCGCGCCCTGGCGATGGGCCCGGAGCTGATGCTCTTCGACGAGCCCTTCGGCGCGCTCGATGAGCTGACGCGCAGCCAGCTCCAGGACGAGTCGCTGCGGCTGCATGGCGACGAGCACCTCTCGGTGTTCATGGTTACGCACTCGGTGGACGAGGCGATTTACATGTCGGACCGGGTGGTGATGATGAACAACGGCCCCAACGCCACCATCGGCCGCATCGTCGACATCGACTTCCCGCGCCCCCGCGAACGCCTCAAGGTCTTCGAGTCCGAGCTCTTTGCCCACTACCGCAACGAATGCATCCGCTTCCTGTTCTCGCGCCGGCATGGTGCGCAGGCGGCGGCCGGTCTCTTGTCCGAGGCGACGGTCGAGCCGGTTCCGGGCGTGCCCGCGCCGGCCTGACCCCGGCTCCCCCAGCCATCATCCTTCCGCCCAACCGCCACCATCCCGTGGCATTCCCATCAGAGGTCCTCCTCATGCCCATCCTCCGCTCTCCCACCCTCGCCTCGCTCGCCCTGCTCGGCCTCGCCATCGGCGCCGCGCCGCTGGCACGCGCCGCCGACCCGACCCCCGCCGAGCTCAACGAGCGGCTCGAGGCCCTCGACCAGCAGGTCAAGGCGCTCACCCGCAAGCTCGAGGCCGCCAATGAGCAGGGCGCCAAGCCCGCCGACGGCGGCGCGCACGCCGTGGCCAGCGACAAGGACGGCTTCGGGATCGTCTCCGCGGACGGCAACACCAAGATCAAGTTCTGGGGCTACATCCACGCCGACGGCCGCTTTTTCTTCGACGATGACCAGACGCGCCTGACCGACCAGTTCCTGCTGCGCCGCGCGCGCCTGGTCATGGAAGGCACGCTCGCCAAGTATTGGGACTTCCGCATCATGTCCGAGTTCGGCAACGTCGCCGCCAGCGCGCCGGCGGTGGTGAGCCTGACCGACGCCTACGTGATCGGCAACTTCGACCCCTCCTTCAAGATCGAGGTCGGCCGCTTCAAGACGCCGATCGGCCTGGAGTTCACCCAGAACGACACCGTGACGATGTTCATCGAGCGCGGTTACACCTCCAACCTCGTGCCCGCTCGTGACGAGGGCGCGCAGGTCTTCGGCGACCTGCTCGGCGGTAGGCTCAGCTACAATCTCGGCGTCTTCAACGGCGGCGTCGACAACGCCAACCGCGACACCGACAACGCCGACGACAAGGACGCCGTGGCGCGGCTCCTGGCCACGCCGTTCAAGGGCGGCTTCGCGCCGCTCGCCAACCTCACGGTCGGCATTGCGGCCAGCTACGGTTCCGCCGATGGCGTTCCCGGGGCCGGCACCGGCCTGCCGACCGGCTTCATCACCGCCGGCCAGAACGCCTATGCGACCTACGCCGCGGCCACCACCGCCAACGGTCGCCACACCCATGTCGTCCCGCAGCTCTACTGGTCGTGGGGCCCGGCCGAGGTGCTCGCGGAATACGCCGGCAGCAATAATCGCATCTCCGCGGGCGCCGCGGCGCCGAGCGTCAACGTCAGCAACCGCGCCTACGTGGTCGAGGCCGGGTACATAATCACCGGCGAGAACGCGTCGTACAAGGGCTGGAGCCCCAACGCCTCGTTCAGCCCCGACTTCAGCAGCTGGGGCGGGTTCGAGGTGGTGGGGCGTATCGAGCACACCGCGCTCGACAGCCGGGCGATCCCCTTCCTGACCAACGGCGCGGCGGTAGCTGGTGTCGCCACGGTGGCGTCGCAGCGCTTTGCCACCGGCTTCGGCGCCGGCGTCAACTGGCTGTTCAACCGCAATGTGAAGTTGATGCTCAACTTCGAGCACACCACCTTCGACAGCGGCGTCGCCGGAACCGGCGACCGCGAGGCCGAGAACCTGATCGAATCGCGTCTGCAACTGGTGTTCTGAACGGGGCTCGCCGCCAACGAGTCGACTACCAATAGGTCGGCTCGTTGGTCAGGCGCTGCACCCAGCGGATGGTACCGACCATATTGGTAGGGTGCGGCTGCGAGCGCACGTTGTTCGGCGCGGCGCTGGCATTCAGCGGCCACTGCACCCAATGGTCGCCACCGATCTCATTCTGCAGACATTGGTAATCCGCGGCGGCGACGTTCGCCGACCATTCGACACGGTACCACAGGCGCACCTCACTGGCCTCGAGCTGGCTGAACAGGTCGCGGTCGTTGCCGAACATCGCCTTGTCCTCGAGCGTCATTGCGCCCGTGCCGCTGACGGCGTCCCAGTCGCGCAGGCGGAAGCCCATGGTCCCGCCGCAACCGCAGGTGACGACGAAGGTCGCCGGCCCATCGCGCAGGACGCGGAACCAGGCGCCCACCTGTCCGCTCGGCAGGGGGGTCTTGTCGCCGGCGGCATAATCGGACCAGGTGGCCGGGGTATCCGCGGCGGGCAGCGGCTTGACGGCCGGTTCGGGGTCGCAGTGCTTGGCCAGCGGCTTGCCGAAATCCAGGTCGTCCGTAGTGGTCGAGATGGCGTTGGGCGTGGCCTTGGGCAGCACCGCGAACGGTGGACGGCGCATCACGTACATCGGCTGCCGCGACACCGGCCGGGTCGCGAGCGGGGTGCGGAGGTCCGCCCAGGTGCCCACCGCCATGGGGGTCGGGGTATCGTCGGGAACAGCCGGCACGGCGAAGTCGCCGGGTCCCTGGGTCTGGTCGCGCGGTCCGCTGACGCCATCGCGGATGTCGACCCAGCCGAAGCACTCGACGTGCGTCGTTGGCGTCCCGGCAGGGGGATTGGGGTCGTCCCAGCCCAGGCGCGAGCGTTCCTGGATGAAGTTGCAGGACGCGACGAGCATCAGGTGGGCCTGGGCGAGCCTGACCGAGCGGTCGCTCTCCTCGGCGTCCGTGCGCATGCGCACCAGGAACGATACGGCGAGCGAGGCGAGCAGCGCCGAGATGCCCGCGACCAGGATGAGGACGGTGCCGCGCCGGGGCGCGGCGCAGCGGTTGGTGATCATCTCAATTCGCATTGTCGAGCGTGGCATCGTTCGGGTTGGGGGATCCGGTGCCGGCGTCGGCGCTGTGCCAGACCGCCCAGCCGCTGTCCGCACGCCGCTGCTGGCGTGCGCCGCGCAGGCTGGTGCCGAAGCAGGTGAAGCTCAGTTCGGAGGTGTTGCCGGTCAGGGGGCTCGTCCAGTGCACGCGGGCGACGCAGGCGAAGCGGTTGTAGGCCAGGGTGCGCGCGGTCGACACGGTCATCGTCGGCCAGGTCGTGGGCCGGATCTCCAGGACCGGATCGTGGCTGCTGGTCACGAGCTGGAAGGTGCGCGTGCTGTCCTGGTTCGCGTTCTGCCCGACGTTCCAGCGCGTGTAGGCCGCGCTCGTGGCGTTGATCGGCGTGGCAGCCGTCAGCGGGTAGACCGCGAAGGCCGTGTTCTTGGTCGCCCGGTACAGGCTCTGGGCGAAATCCGCGCCGCCGTCGCCATTCTGGAAGTTCAGGCCGCCGGTGTTGGCGAGCAGGCTGCACATGCCGCCCCCGGTGACCGGGAACGAGCCCCCCGCGTAATCGTAGATGGTGCCCGCCGGCAGGTAGTCGGCCATGCCGTAGTAACCGAACGCTGAGACCAGGCGGTCCAGCTGATTGGCCAGCCAGGTGTGGGTGCGGCCGGTGGCGTCGGCGGGCCCAACGGTGGAGAAGCGCTTGTAGCCGCCGAAGTGCAGCGCGGTCCCGGAACGCTCCGCCATGTTGTTGCGGAACCAGGTGCGCGGATCGGCCACCGGCCACACGTAGTCGGAATTCCAGCCGCGCTCGCTGTCGGTGGGGCCCGGGATGTTGGCGATGTCGATGATGATCGTCGCACTGGTCGCCGGGGCCGTGGTGGAGACCCCGACGGCCGAGGACTTGAACGGACAGAAGATTCCACCCGCGCTGCGCTGCCCCTGGCGCATCGCGTCCACAGGTTCGTCGTAGGCGCGCCACAGGTCGACCTCGTCGAGGGCGATCTCGAAGCCATTGCGCATGATCTCGTTCTCGAGCGCCAGGCGGTTGGCGACGGTCACGGTCTGCGCCGCCACGCGCAGGCCGGCGGCGGCGGTGTAGACCAGCACCAGCCCGAGGGCGATGGCGATCAGCATCTCGATGAGGGTGAAGGCGCGGCGGTTGCTGCTCATGGTCACCTCAGCGGATCACCGCGGGCACGCGGAGATCATAGTAGTTGAAGCGGGCGACGACCTGGGCGCGCAGACGCACCGACGGCGGCACCGTGCCCTGGTCGGCCTTGCCGTTGCCATTGCGATCGGCGCCGTAGAGGCCGGAGAACACCGCGGCGCTGCCGCTGCCCTGGTCGTGGACGCCGGTGCCGTTGCTGTCGTTGCTGCCGGTGGCGGTGCGGCCGCTGTTGATGAAGGCCAGGACCTTCTCGGGGTTGCGGTAGGTGTACTGCTGCCAGTCCATGAACGGCGGATGGGTCATGCACCAGTCGAAGGTGGCGCCGCCGCGCGGCGCACCCTTCAAGTACTTGCTGGCGTCGACCGGCGCGCTGGGTGCGGTTTCGAAATCGTCGTAGGACTGCCAGTCGGCGGTCCAGAAGACGATTTGGCGGCAACGTTCGGCGGCGGTGAACGACGCGGTGAGGGTGGCGTGGCTCGGGTCGTTCCCCCACAGAGCGCCGGCACCGGTACCGCTGCTGGACGTGCCCAGCGCGGCCTGGTCCATGGCACCAACGGGGGAGGATGCGGGGTTGGGATACATCGCGCTGACCCCCAGGCTGGTGAGTCGCGAGGTCGCCACCGGGCGCCACTGGTGGGCGGGGGCGCCATTGGCGAAGATGGTGCCGCCGAGCGGCGCCGATCCGACGTCGAATTCGATCAGTGGGAAATCCATCATCAGCGCGCGCTGCAGCGGACGCGGGCAGCCGAAGTCAAAGGGGTGCGTGGCCTGGAAGCGCATGCCCAAGGCCAGGCACGCGTCGTGGATGGTGCGCACGCTCTGCTCGCTCAGCGTGACCGTGACGTTGCCAGCGATGTCGATGGTGGTGGGGGCCGCCTGGCCGGTGGGGACCGTCTGGCTGCTCGCCCAGTGGAAGGCGGTGGTCGCGGCGTGCGCCCACATGCGTAGGCCGGTGACCTGCTGCCAGAGATTGTCCCCGCTCGGACTCGCGGCGAAGACCGTGATCTTGTCAGTGCCGTTCAGGTAGGAGAGCGGGATGCGCTTCGCATCACACCAGTTGAGTGCCTCCTTGGCGTAGATCACGGCCTTCGGCAGGGTCTGGTCGCTGAAGTAGTCCTTGTACTTGTCGTACACCGTCTTCATCGCGGTGTCGCCACGGTCGAGCGGTTCCCAGGCGTAGCAGTTGGGTCCGCTCCAGTAGTCCGCGCCGTCGATGTCGGTGTTGACGTGCTGCACGTGCACGGGCGGCGACGGGTAGGGCGTGTAGTAGGGCCACGCCTTCTGCGGCAGCGCCGGTATCGCATTGTTCTGCGGGAAGCCGATCACGCCGATGACCAGACGCTGCGCCTCGTTCGGCGGCATCGAGGTGCCGAAGGCGGTCTCGTTCAGGCCGGTGGTGGCGAGCGGCTGCGAGTAGTAGAGGTAACCGCCCTGGGCGAGCAGGTTCTGGATCTCGTCGCCATCGGAGTCGAGGCGGCGGGCGATGGTGAGCGGCAGCGGCAGCAGGCCGTTGCGGTACGACGCCAGCCGCGATTCCAGATCCGGCGCCTGGCCCTTGTAGGTGGTGTGCACGTCCCAGGCGTTGGGCGCCTCGATGTCGCTCGCCGGGTTCTGGTTGTGGAAGCTGTTGTAGGCGTCGACCATCTCCAGCGCCTTGGCGCTGGCGTAGATCTTGAAGCGTGCGAGCTGCTGCGCCTTGAGGCCGGCGGGAAAGAGCATGAGCGTGCTGACCACGCCGAAGGTCACCAGCCCGAGCGCGAGCGCGACCTCGAAGAGCGTGAAGCCGCCGCGTGCGTGCGTGGGCTGCGGCTGCGGTGCGGTGGCGGGGCTCATGGGTGGTGCTCGACGGCGCTGGTGGCCATGTCTTGTGGATGCGCGGAAGTTCTGCGACCGGACACCCAAGCCCCTGCCGCATTCAACAGAAATGCCGGTAAAGACCGGCATATTTTGCAGAAATGGCAGATCGCCGGACGCTTCGCGCCCAATCATCGCGCATCCATGCGCGATATCGTGGAACGGGAATTCGCGTCCATGGAGTGCGGGCGCCGCTCCGCTGATCCTAGCGATCCGGCGCTTCGTCTGACACATTAAACTCAGACAAAAAGCTGATCGTTTTCGGCACCTGTCCGTGCGGAAGCGCTTCCATATGCGGAAAGTGCGCGCCCATCACACCCGGCGGTGACCATTTCGGGTGCCCGCCCGCGCCAGGCGTGGCGATGGTTGCGCCGCCCTGCGCTGTTGCGCTCAATGCGCGGCGGTTGCATGGCCTGCACCATCAGGCGCGATCCCCGCCGCAGCAGCCGAGGGGAACCGCGCGTCGCTGCTTCCTGGTTTCACCGCACATCCGCGCGTCAGCCGCCCGCCAGCACCTCGACCATGCCGGCCTGCAGGCGCACCGCGTAGACCGGGATGACGATGCTCGGTTCGTCCAGGCACTGGCCGCTGCGCAGGTCGAAGCCCTGCTTGTAGATCGGCGAGGTGATCTTGGGGATGCCGCCGCGATCGCCCACGATCCCGCGCGCCAACACCATCGCCCGGCTGAAGGGATCGTAGTTGCTGATCGCGTACAGCGTGTCGCCCTGGCCGACGCGCACGATGGCGATCTGGCGGCCGCCGATCAGCGCGCACACCCCGGTGTCGGGCACGATGTCCGCGAGCGCGCACACCGGCGTCCAGACGCCCTCGGCAAGGGCGGTGGCGGTGCTCGTGGCGCTGGCGCCGTCGGTGTTCATCGGGTTCTCGCGGGCTGGGGGGTGGTCGGCGGGCATCACGAGCCGAGCAGCGCGGCCATGTGCTCGCGCTTCTCGTCCCAGAACGCCGGCCGCGGCTGGCCGCGCTCGGCGACCATGACGATGCTCGGGTCGGGCAGGTCGCTGTTCACGAAGGCGCGGAACTGCTTGAGCTTGTCGGGCTGGCTGATCGCGGTCTTCCACTCGTCCTGGTAGGTCGCGACGACGTGCTCCATCTCGGCTTCGAGCGCGGCGCAGATCCCCAGGCTGTCGTCGAGGATCACCGCCTTGAGGTAGTCCAGGCCACCCTCGAGCTTGTTGAACCACGACGCGGTGCGTTCCAGGCGGTCGGCGGTGCGGATGTAGAACATCAGGAAGCGGTCGAGGATCTGCAGCAGCCGCGCCGGAGTGAGGTCGGCGGCGAACAGCAGCGCGTGCTGCGGCTTCATGCCGCCGTTGCCGCACACGTAGAGGTTGTAGCCGTTCTCGGTGGCGATGATGCCGAAGTCCTTGCTCTGCGCCTCGGCGCACTCGCGCGCGCAGCCGCTGACCGCGCTCTTCAGCTTGTGCGGCGAACGCAGGCCCTTGTAGCGGTTCTCGACCTGGATGGCCAGGCCGACCGAGTCCTGCACGCCATAGCGGCACCAGGTCGAGCCGACGCACGACTTGACCGTGCGCAGCGCCTTGCCGTAGGCGTGTCCGGACTCGAAGCCGGCGGCGATCAGTTCGCCCCAGATCGCCGGCAGCTGCTCGACGCGCGCGCCGAACAGGTCGACGCGCTGGCCGCCGGTGATCTTGCTGTACAGGTTGTACTTCTTCGCCACCACGCCCAGGGCGATGAGCTGGTCGGGGGTGAGCTCGCCGCCCGCCACGCGCGGTACCACCGAGTAGGTGCCGTCGCGCTGGATATTGGCCAGGAAGCGGTCGTTGGTGTCCTGCAGCGGCGCGTGCGCGCGCTCCAGGATGTGCTCGTTCCAGGTGCTGGCCATGATCGAGGCCACCGTGGGCTTGCAGATCTCGCAGCCGCGCCCGCTGCCATGGCGCGCGATCAGCGCATCGAACGAGCGCAGCTGGTGCAGGCGCACCAGGCTGGCGAGCTCCTGGCGCGAGTGCGGGAAGTGCTCGCAGAGATGGTTGCTGACGGTGATGCCCGCCTTCTTCAGCTCGGACTTGAGGATGTCCTTGCACAACGAGACGCAGGAACCGCAGCCGGTGCCGGCCTTGGTGCAGGCTTTGATGCCCGGCACGTCGACCAGCTTGCTGTCGGCGATGGCCGCGCAGATCACCCCCTTGGTGACGTTGTGGCACGAGCAAATGGTCGCCGCGTCCGGCAGGTGTTCCGGCCCCATGCCCACGGGCTTGCCGCCCTCGCGCACCGGCAGGATGAGATCCTCCGGCGCCGGCGGCAGCGCCACCTTGTTGAGCATGAACTGGTGCAGCGCGCCGTAGGCCGAGGCATCGCCGATGAGGATGCCACCGAGCAGCGCCTTGCGGTCGGGCGACAGCACCAGCTTCTTGTACACCTGGTGCTGCGAGTCGGTGTAGGACACCACGTGGCTGCCGGGCGTGGCACCGAAGGCGTCGCCGAAGCTGCCGACGTCGACGCCCATCAGCTTGAGCTTGGTGGACATGTCGAAGCCGGTGAAGGTCATGGCGCGTTCGGCCGGCGTGCCGGCGATGGCGTCGAGCGCGACCTTGGCCATGTGGTAGCCGGGTGCGACCAGGCCGTAGATGCGGTTGCGGTGCAGCGCGACTTCGCCGATCGCGTAGATCGCGGGGTCGCTGGTGCGGCACTGGTCGTCGATGACCACGCCGCCGCGCTCGCCCATCACCAGGCCGGCGCTGCGCGGCAGCTCGTCGCGCGGGCGGATGCCGGCCGAGAACACGATCATGTCGGTCTGCAGCTCGGCGCGGTCCGCGAAGCGCATGCGCTCGACCTGGCCCTCTGTGCCCTTGACGATCTCGACGGTGTCCTTGGCGAGCAGCACCTTCACGCCCAGCGACTCGATCTTGTCACGCAGGACCGCGCCGCCGCCATCGTCGATCTGCATGTTCATCAGGCGCGAGGCGGCCTGCACGACGCTGGCCTCGAGGCCCATGTGGCGCAGCGCGCTGGCGCACTCCAGGCCGAGCAGCCCGCCGCCGACCACCACGCCGGTCTTGCAGCCCTTGGCCCAGGCCTGCATCGCCTCCAGGTCCTCGATGGTGCGGTAGACGAAGCAGCCCTTGGCATCGTTGCCTTTGATGGGCGGTACGAAGGGGTAGGAACCGGTGGCCAGCACCAGCTGGTCGTAGGGGATGTGCACGCCCTTGGCCGAGGTCACGGTGCGGGCCTCGCGGTCGATGGCCACCGCCTTGTCGCCCAGGTGCACGGTGATGCCGCTCTCGTGATAGAAGTCCGGCCGGCTCAATAGCGTCAGGTCGGCCGCGCTCTTGCCGTTGAAGAAGCTCGACAGGTAGACCCGGTCATACGCGTGGCGCGGCTCCTCGCAGAAGGTGATCACGTTCCAGGTGCCGGTCAGTCCGGCCTCGACCAGGTTCTCGAGGAACTTGTGGCCGACCATCCCGTTGCCGATGACGACGAGGTTCTTGGAGCTGATCATGGGCTGCCTGCGGTTGGGAGATGCCTTCCCTTGGCAAGTTCCGTGCCGGCCCTATCCGATGCACCACGCAGCAGAGCGGCCTTACTTGTGCTGCGAGCCTTGGACGCAATCGCTCAAATGATCAAAAAGCGATCGGTCGGAGCGCACGTACTTCGCTGGCAGAAAGCGCGGCTGGCAGGGACCGCGGCAGCTGGCGATGGAATCACCTGTCTCAACGATCAAATACGAGCCATAAATGTCGGAAAAACACAAAATAGCGTCAGAAGGGCACCTTTTTAGACGCCGCGCAGATCTGTCATACGCGGCAGCTCATCTCCGGTGAAGGCTTCGGCATAGGCCGCGCCTGCTACATAACCCCATGTCCGTCCACGATGTTCGATCCAGGCGAGAAAAGCCGGATTGGCGATGGTCGTGGCGGGCTCGCTCGAGCCGGCCCGGTGGAGCTGGCTGCCATAGCAGCGCACCGCCGCGAGCTTCGCCGTCCAGTCCTCCTCGGTCGCCGGAACCAGCAGGTCGGGGGTCGCCGGCAGCTCCGCCTCGTAATGCCACAAGCGCGCCCCACCCCAGGCCGGGGCCGCGCTCGGACTCGGCAGCTTGTGCAGCGCGGCCGCTTTCACCGCCCCCCGCACCAGCTGCGCGAGCGCGAGGTGGTCGGGGTGGCGGGCGTGGCCGGAGATCGCCAACACGGTCGACGGCCGATGGCGGCGCAGGGCGTCGACCACCAGCGCGCGCGCCGCGGGGTCCTCGCTGGGAATGGCGCCGTCGGCCAGTCCGAGATTCTCGCGTCCCGCCAGACCCAGGATCGCCGCCGCCGCGGCCGCTTCGCGCGCGCGCGTCTCGACCGTGCCACGGCTGCCCAGTTCGCCACGCGTCGCATCCACCACGATCACCCGTGCCCCGCGCCGCACATGCCCGGCGATGGTCGCGCCGCAGTGGATCTCGGCGTCGTCGGGATGGGGGGCGAAGACCAGGAGGTCGCAGGGCATGGGGGGGGTCCGAAGAGGAGAAGGTGAGCAGGGGAGTCAGGAGGGCGGAAGGCGCTAGGCGGAAGGCGCTAGGCGCGAGCAGCGAGCAGCGAGCAGCGAGCAGCGAGCAGCGAGCAGCGAGAAAAACGCGGTTTCCGTCGTGTGCAAGCCCTTGCGACCACGGCGCGCATGGCGTGGGCCGCGCAATGACCTCGCGGTCGAGTTGTTCCAGGAAGGGTCTGAGGCGTGATGATGCGGTCATTCCACCGCGATCACCACCTTCCCGAAATGCCCAGCGCCTTGCAGATGATGGTAGGCGGCCGGCGCCTCGGCGAAGGGGAACACCCGGTCGATCACCGGCCGCAGCGCGTGCGCGGCGATGGCGCGGTTCATGTCGGCGAACAGCGCGCGGCTGCCGACGTAGATGCCTTGCAGGGTGAGGCTGCGGCCCAGCACCGGGCGCGGGTCGATCTCGCCGCCGGTGAGC
>JACDGQ010000447.1 GCA_013821615.1 Planctomycetota bacterium | reverse complement strand
GCGCCAGCGTCTGCGCGACCGGCGCGGTGGCGATCAGCGTGTCGGCGCGCCAGGTGCGGTCCGCGGCGCGGGCGGTCGCGGCGTCGCCGTCGCTGGCGATGGCGGTGATGGTGGTGTCGAGCTCGACGGTGAGTCCGTCGGCGAGATGCTTGGCGAGCTGCGTCATGCCGCCGGGTGCGCGGTAACGCGGAAAGCCGTCCGCCGCCACGTGGCCATCGTCGCCAAGGAAGCCACGGCCCCATTGGGCCACTGCGCCGGCGCGCTCCCATTCCGCCACCAGCGCGGCGAAGCGCGGCTCGCGCACGCTCAGGAACTGGCCGCCGTGGTCGAACGCCTGGCCAGCGATGCGGCGCGTCGCGAGCCGCCCACCGACCCCGCGACCCTGGTCGAGCACGGTCACCGTCCAGCCGGCAGCGCGCAGGCTGCGCGCGGCAAGCAGGCCGCTGATGCCGGCGCCGAGGACGATGGCCGTGGGCATGGCGCTGCGCTCCGCGGCGTAGCATCGCACGACGTCGGCGCCCACGCCAGTGCGCAGCGCCGCATCATCACGACCCCAGCGCGGCGTGGCGCGCTGCGCATTGCACGACCGCGCCGCGCGCGCGGCCTGCGCAACGCACCCGTCTGCGCGCTCCGCCGCCTCCGCGCTTAAGGTCAGATGGACAGGGGGAGGTCGACCCCGGCCTCGGCGATCTGCAGAGTCTCCGCGGCATGCCCGCTCCAGCCCAGCGTCTGCGACAGCTGCGCGGCCGCGGCGACGACCATGGCGGTGACCGGAGCGAGGCGCTCGTAGGGCAGGCGGGCGGCGGTGGTGGTGATGCCGAGCGCGGCGACCACGCGATCGGCGCGATCGCGGACCGGCGCGGCGATGCAGCGCACATCGCTCTGCAACTCGCCGTCGTCGACGGCGAAGCCCTGGCGGCGCACGAGTTCGAGCTCGGCTTCGAGGCGGGGGCGCGAGGTCAGGGTGCGCTCGGTGCGGCGCTCGAAGGTCACCGCGGCGAGCAGCAGATCGGCCGCAGATCGGATGGAGAAGGCGAGCAGCACCTTGCCGGACGCCGAACAGTGCAGCGGCACGGCACTGCCGGCGTCGGCCGCGAGCTTGGCCGGATGCGGGCAGTCGCAGGTGTCGAGCAGGAAGATGCTCTCGTCCTGGGCGACGGCGACGTGGGCGGCCTCGCCGCTGGCTGCGACCAGCTCCTTCAAGACGCGTTGGGCGTTGGCGTGCAGCTCGAGCTTGGTCAAAGTGGCCAGTCCGACCTGCACCACGCCCATGCCGCAGCGGTAGAGACCCTTTTCCTCACGCGCGAAGCCGGTGTGGCAGAAGCTCCGCAACATCCTGTAGGCGCTCGTTTTGGGAACGCCGGTCAGACGACTGACCTCGCCCAGGCTGGTACCCTGCGGACGTTTGCCGAGCAGGGCCAGCACGGCACAGCTCTTGATCACGTTGGGGATGGTGTGGGCGGGCGCGGGCGGGCGGGCGTTTTCCATACCTGGAAACAGCGGCCACGGGATGAGGTTAACAGGGACTTGTCGCGGTCTGTGGGGAAGATCCCCAGGAGTCCGCTCAGGCGCGGCGGCGGGTGGCCTTGAGGCCGAGGAAGCCGCGCGCGAATGCGGAGAGCTCGCCCATCGAGCCGGCGAGGTGGAGGTTGCCGGAGCTGCACAGTCCGGCCTGGGCGAGCTGGGCGAGGGCCGGGCCGGCGACCACCAGCGGCACGTTCTCGAGCTCGGCGGCGAAGCGCCGGATGTGCTTGACGGTGGCGACATGGTCCTTGATCACGGTCACGGTGCGCCAGATCAGCTTCGGGCGATGGCGGATCATGGCGGCGCGCAGCACGCTGCAGGTGGTCAGCGGACCCAGGTTGATGGTGCGCCAGCCGCACTCGGCGAGGGTCACCGCGGCCATCAGCGAGGGCAGCGCGCACGGGTCGTCGCTCCAGGTCGCGCCGATCGCTGCGGGCGCCTGGGCGCCGGGTTCGGGCAGCAGCTGGCGCAGCGACTCGAGCGCCTGCTTGCAGATCGCCACCGCCACGTGGTGGGCGGCGACGCCCTCCTCGCCCTCCTTGAGCAGGGCGCAGAAACGGCCCATCGCGCAGCGCAGGGGGCCATCGCACAGCGCGGCGATGTTCTGGCCGTCGACGAAGGCGGCCTGGAGCAGGGCGCGCGCCTGGCCGGCGTCGCCGTCGAAGAGCGCGCGGTAGAGGCGGTCGTCGGGTTGGTGGCAGGCCGCCACCGCGCCCACCGCCACGTCCAGGCCGAGGCAGGCGGCATTGCGCACCGCGACCTTGCCCGAGCGGGCGAAGCGCACCGCCTCCTGCAGGGGGATGCGGCGGTGGCCGCCGGCGGTGCGGCTGACCGCGAGCTCGCCGTCATCGATCCAGCGCTTGAGCGAGGATTCGCTCAGACCGATGGCCTGGGCCAGTTCGCGGGGAGATAGGAAGGCTTTGGTCATGGCGCGATCTGCTCTTCTAGAGCCCGTGCCACGGCGGGCAACGGCGGAACTGGCAGGCTGCCACGGGCCGCCACGTCACCCGTTCCACAACGTGCGCTTCATGCCGATCAAGGTGAACAGCTCGAGGCGGCTGGGGGGATTGTCGAGGAACACCCCGTGCAGCTTGCTGGTGGTGGTCCACGAGCCGGGCTTTTTCACGCCACGGTAGCACATGCAGAAGTGCTGGCACTGCATGATCACCGCCACGCCCTGCGGATGCAGCACGTCCTGGATGGTATCGGCGATCTGGGTGGTGAGCTTTTCCTGGATCTGCAGGCGGCGCGAGAAGGCGTCGACCACGCGCGCGAGCTTGGACAGGCCCACCACCCGGCCCTTGGGGATGTAGGCGACATGGGCCTTGCCGACGAATGGCACCATGTGGTGCTCGCAGTGGCTGTGCACGTCGATGTCGCTGACCAGGACGAGTTCCTCGTAGCCGCCGACGTCCTCGAAGGTGCGTTCGAGGAAGGAGCGCGGATCGACGGCGTAGCCACCGAAGTGCTCGGCCATGGCTTTGACCACGCGGCGCGGCGTGTCGACCAGGCCTTCGCGGTTGGGGTCCTCGCCGATGTGGCGCAGCAGGCCGCGCACGTGGCCCATGGCCTCTTGCACGGCGGGGTCTTCCGGATCGATCTCGGGTTCGGACATGGGGGGCGAGTCTGGGCGCGCCAGCCGGGGTTGCCACCGGCGAAGGCGGCAGGGTGCGGCGTGGTCAGACGGGATGGTCGATCATCTCGATGCGGCGCTGGTGGCGGCCGCCTTCGAAGGGCGTCTCCAGCCAGGCGTCGACGATGGCCAGGGCCAATTCGGTGCTGACCAGGCGCGCGCCCAGGGCGATGGCGTTGGCGTCGTTGTGGGCGCGTCCCAGCGTGGCGGTCTCGACGCTGAAGCAGTAGGCGCAGCGCACTCCGGCGACGCGGTTGGCGACGATCGCCTCACCATTGCCAGAGCCGCCCAGGACGATGGCGCGCGCGCAGGTGCCGGCGGCCACCGCCTCCGCGGCCGGGCGCATGAAGCGCGGGTAGTCGCAGGGATCGGGGGTGTCGGTGCCGAAATCGACGACCTCGTGGCCGCGCAGGCGCAGGTGGGCGGCGATCGGCCCCTTGAGCGGGAAGCCGGCGTGGTCGGTGGCGAGGGCGATGCGCATGGCGGCAGCGTGGCGCCAGGGGCGGCGGGGCAACGGCCGTGCGCCGCGCCCCCAGCG
>JACDGQ010000446.1 GCA_013821615.1 Planctomycetota bacterium | reverse complement strand
CACGTCGTCGGCGCCACCATCAGTGTCGACGGCGCGACCGTCGGCAGCGTCGCCGGGGGAGGCGCTGGCGCAGCCCTGACCGTGACCTTTACCGCCCAAGCCACCCCGGCCATCGCCCAGGCGATCCTGCGCAACCTGGCCTTCGCCAACAGCTCGTCGACCCCGTCGCTCGCGCTGCGCCAGCTCGCGGTGGTGATCCGCGACGGCGCTGGCGGGGTCTCGGCGCCCGCAGTCCTGACCGTGGTGGTCGAGGCGGTCGACAACCCGCCGGTGGTGACCCTGCCGTCGCCGGGGCTGCTCTACCTGCAAGGCGCGCCCCCGCAGGCGCTGGATGGGCTGGCCACGCTCACCGACATCGACACCCCGGCCTATCCCACTGGCCTGCTGGTGGTCGATTTCACCGCGGGTGCGACCGCCGACGACCAGCTCACCGTGCTCAGCCAGGGCACCGGCACCGGGCAGATCTCGGTCAGCGGCAGCGACGTGCTCTACGAAGGCGTGCCGATCGGCATCCTCACCGCGCCTGGCACCATCGCCGGACCGCTGTTGGTCCGCCTGAACGCGTCCGCGACCCTCGCCGCCACCCAGGCGCTGCTGCGCCAGCTCGCCTTCGCCGACGTCGCGGTGCCGCCGGTGGGCGGGCCGCGCACCGTGCAGGTGGTGCTTACCGACGGCGCTGGTGGCACCAGCCTGCCGGTGACCAGCATCGTCACCGTGCAGGCGGTGGACGTGGCGCCAACGCTGTCGCTGCCGGATCCGCCCGCGACCTGGGCGGAGCACGACCCGCCGGTCGCGATCGTCCCGGGCGCGTTGCTCGGCGACATCGACTCGGCGACCTTCAATGGCGGCTCGCTGACCGTGACCGGCAGCGACGCGGTCGCCGGCGACGTGCTCGACCTGCGCAGCTCGGGCGTGGGCGCCGGGCAGGTCGCGACCAGCAACGGGTCGGTGCTGGTCAGCGGCATCGCCGTCGGCACCTATGTCGGCGGGGCCGGCCCCGGCGCGACGCTGGTGGTCAGCTTCGGCCCGCTGTCGACGCCGGGTGCCGCGCAGGCGGTGCTGCGCGCGGTGGTCTTCAGCCACGTCGGCGAGTTCACCACTGCACAGACGCGCAGCTTCGCAGTGGTGGCCAACGATGGCCTAACGGATGGCAACACCGCCGGCGCGGTCGTCGATCTGGTGCCGGTCGACGATCCGCCCACCGCCAGCGCGGTGACCTTCGGCACCATCCAGGACCTCGCCCGCGACGGTCTGCTGGTGGGCAGTGACCCGGAGGGGGGCGCGCTGACCTGGGCCCTGGCCAGCCAGCCGGCGCATGGCAGCGCCACGCTGCTCGACGCCAGTACCGGCGCGGTGCGCTACACGCCCGCCGCCGGTTTCACTGGCAGCGATTCCTTCACCGTCACCGTCAGCGACGGGGTCACCGTCTCCGTGCCGGCGACGGTGACCATGCTGGTCGCGACGCCGCTCGCCGCCGCCCGCCCGCAGGTCCTGACCAGTCCGCCGCGCGAAGGTTTCCTCGCTTCGCCGCTGACCTACGACCTGGTCGCCGACACCAGTCTGCTGCCGCCGGGCTCCGACCTGGTCTTCCAGGCGGTCGGCGCACCTGTCGGCGTGGTCGTGACCAAAACCGGCCCGACCACCGCGACCGTGACCTGGACCGCGACCGGCACGCCCGAGGAGCACCAGGAGATCATCATCCTGATCAGCGATGCGGTGAGCGCGGCCACCGCCAGCCAGGCCGTGCAGGTGCTCTTCCATGCGGCGGCGGGGGGGAGCGGATGACCATGACCAGATCCATGCGCATGCTTCCTGCACGGGGCGCCGTCTGCGCGGCAGCCCTGGTCATCGGCGCGCTGCTGCTCGGCGGCTGCGGCGGTTCCGGTACCGGCTCGCAGGACGAAGGGCTCAGCGCTGCGATCGCCAAGACCCGCGCCAGCTACCAGGTCCTGGACCTGCTCACCGGCAATGTCCATCCTTCCGGCCAGATCCCCGACCTGCTGAGCAATCCGCTCTACCGCACCACCTCGATGGTGTTCCGCCGCGTGCACCTGGCCGGCACGGTCGGCACCGCCAGCGGTGCACTGGGTGCGGGTGTGGACCAGGGCGCGGCGGCGGTGGCGCCGGACCGCTTCTACCTGGCGGTGTTCGAGACCACCCAGGCGCAGTGGCAGGTGATCGCGGCGAGCACGCCCTGGACCACGCTGATCTCCGCGACCGCGCCTGAGGATGTCCGTGTCGGCGACACCTATCCGGCGATCGGCATCAGCCTCGACCTGGCCAACACCGCCTGCCAGGGCTATCTCTCCGCCCGCAACGTGCACCTCGCGGTGCCCAGCGACGTGCAGTGGGAGATCGCTGCGCGCGCCGGCACCGCCAGCACCTACGCCTGGGGCGAGAGCCTGGCGCCGGCGGTGGTGACGGCCAACGCCCTGGTCGCCGAGACCGCGGGCGCCACGCGTGGCGCGCAGCCGGTCGCAGGCTTCGCGCCGTCGACCCTCGGCTTCTACGATCTGCACGGCAACGTCTGGGAACTGAGCGCGGAGGCGCACCTGCGCGGTGGCTCGTGGAACGATCCGGTCTCGACCGCGCGCGCGGCGAACCGCGCCGACATCGACTCGGCGACGCGGCACCTGCTGGTCGGGGTGCGCTTCGTCTACCAGCCGTGACGTCGTCGCCAGCCGCTCTGCAGCGTTGAAGGACGTGCGCGGGGCACCAGCGGGGTGTCCTCGGGGACGCTGCGATCCCGGCGCGCCTGGATCAATGGCATGCGCGAGCATTCACTGCGTGGTGCCCTGCCGCATACCGTACAGCCAGCACCGCCAGCCTTCCTCGCCTGCGTTGGTGCGACGCCGCTCACGCGGCTCGCGTGCAGGCCTCCTTTGCTCAATGCGTCAATTCGCCTGCCGCACGGCCAGCGCTCCGGTGCGCTGTTTCGCTCTGCGAAGGCCGGCCTCGCACCTGTGCGGGCTTCGCGAAGTCTTCACAAGCGTGCGGCCGTTCGCAAATTGATGCAGCTGTAACGGATCAACGTAACTGAAGTCTCAATATCGGGATGAAAGGTTGTTTAGAGCCTTGTCGAGCCTCTCGGGTGGGGTTGCCCCCAGAGGTCGCAGGGGGTACACTGCTAAGTTCTCCAAGCCCTATCCTTCCACCAATCCCGCGGTCTCGCACCGCATCTCCAAGGAACCCAGCCATGTCATCCATCCCCGTCCCACGTTCGCTCCACCCAAAACCGGAAGCCACCACCATGAAACGCCGCAACCGCCTCATCCCCATCCTCGCGCTGCTCGCCGGCGCCGCGTTCGTCCAGCACGCCGATGCTGCGTCCTCCCTCACCGTGAATTGCACATTCACCGTCTCCAAGGATGTGCGCATGGTCTGGGTCGGCACCGGCGCCGTCGCCACCGCCATCACCGCCGCGGGCAGCAACACCGCCACCCTGACCTGGAACATCGGTGCCGCGACGCTGGGCACCAGCTACAGCACCATCGGCACCACCGACGGCTGGTTCGCCGCGACCACCGACACCCTGAAGATCCGGAACGACACCCTGACCGGCGATGGCCTGGTGATCGCGCTGACGGCGAGCTCGGCCGGCTGGACGGCGGCTGGGTCGGCAGGCGCCAATCAGTTCGTTGCTGCCTGCACCGCCAACAACACTCCGCCCGCCAACACGGCGGCGGTGCTTACCGC
>JACDGQ010000445.1 GCA_013821615.1 Planctomycetota bacterium | reverse complement strand
GCAACCGTCTGACGGTTGCCGTCCAGCCAGCCGGCGAGCGCCGGCTGCAGCCCGGCCAGCGCGCTGCAGGTGGCCAGCGAGGGCGCGCCCTGCATGCGCTCGTCAGCCTCCTCCAGCCACAGCCAGGGCAGGGCGTCGTCGGCCGCCGGGTGATCCTGCAGCCTGGTTGCGAGCGCCTCCAGGCGCGCCTGCAGCTGGCGTGGCGTGGGCAGCGCGCGCTCGACCGACCGTGGCTGGCCAGACTCGCCCGCCACAGCGATGCGCAGGTGCGCCTCCACCAGCGGATGTGCGACCGCGCTCAGGTCCGGGAACAGCGTCACCGGGATGCCCATGCGCAGCTGCGCGCGGGTCACCCCCGGCAGCACCGCGTTTGCAAGCGCGACGCCATCCTGGTCGAGAGCGACGCTCAGGCGCAAGGTGGTACGGTCATCACCCGGGCCGTCGGGCACGCTGACGCGGCAGCGGAAGGCGAGACCGTCGCGCACCACTGCATCGCATTCCGCGAGGCGCGGTTCGGGCAGGTCCTCGCCCGCCAGCAGCCCCCCGCAGGCGAGCAGCATCAGCGCCGCGCAGAGACCATTCATGGAACGGCCGCCGCCATGATCTCCGGATAGAGCGCCTGGTAGGCGACGTAGTCGCCGGCGATGCGCGCGATGCGTTCGCGGGTCTCGGCGCGCAGCGGCGTCAGCACCTTGCCGGGCACGCCCGCGACCAGGTGGTGGTCGGGCACCACCATGCTCTCGGGCACCACGCACCCCGCCGCGACCAGCACGCCCTGGCCCAGCACCGCGCCGTCGAGTACGCGCGAACCCATGCCCAGCAGGCTGCCGCTGCCGACCGTGCAGGCGTGGGCGATGGCGCCATGGCCCATGCTGACCTCGTCGGCGAGCAGGCAGGGCAGCTTGCGGCTGACGTGCAGCACGCAGGTGTCCTGGACGTTGCAGCGCGCGCCCAGCACCACCGCGTTGATGTCGCCGCGCAGCACCGCCCCGAACCATACCGAACAGCCCTGGCCGAAGCGCACCTCGCCGATCAGCGTGGCGTTGGGCGCGAGGAACGCGGGCAACTGCGGCGTGTGGCCGCGGACGGTCATGATCACGGGCATGGCGGCGAGGATAGGCAGGGGGAGGCAAGAGGAAGACGAGAGGGGGCTTCCCCCTTCCTTCCCCGGCTTCGAGCCCACGATCCGTGCCCAGGAAACCCGCCCATGCCCCCGACCGCCACCCTCGCCTCCGCCGCCTCGATCACCGCCCTCGCGGATGGGATCATCGCCGGGGACACGCTGTCGGCTATCCAGGCGCGCGAGCTGCTCGAGGTCGAGCCGGGCAGCGCGGCGGCCGCGGCGCTGTTCGCCGGCGCGCAGCGCATCCGCGACCACTTCCTGGGCACGCGCGTGAAGTGCTGCTCGATCCTCAACGTGAAGGCGGGCAACTGCTCGGAAAACTGCTCGTACTGCGCGCAGGCCTCGGGCACCGCCAGCACCGACTACCAGAAGCACAAGTGGCTCCCCGACGAGGACATCGCGGTGGCGAGCACCAGCGCCGCCGCCAACGGTGCCACCGCGCTCGGGCTGGTCGCTGCGTGGTGGGGGGTCAAGGAGGGCAGCCAGCTCGACATGGTGTGCGAGGCGATCGGCAAGTTCTCGCAGAACGGCAAGGTCCGCGCCGACGTCAACCTCGGCATCCTCGACTCGCAGCGCGTCGCCGATCGCATCAAAGAGGCGGGCGCGGCGGTCTACGGCCACAACCTCGAGACCGCGGCGAGCTTCTTCGGCGAAATCTGCACGACCCACTCCTATGAGGAGCGCCTCAAGACCATCCAGTACATCAAGCAGGCGGGCATGGGCCTGTGCTCGGGCGGCATCGTCGGCATGGGCGAGAGCCGCGAGCAGCGCATCGAATTCGCCGAGCAGATCCGCTTCATCGAGCCCGACATGGTGCCGATCAACTTCCTGAATCCGATCGCAGGCACCAAGCTCGGCGACCGCCCGACCATGGCCGCGGACGAGGCGCTGACCAC
Organism: Planctomycetota bacterium; assembly: GCA_013821615.1. Classification (GTDB taxonomy): domain Bacteria; phylum Planctomycetota; class UBA11346; order UBA11346; family UBA11346; genus BOG-1363. The sequence goes on along the minus strand of JACDGQ010000445.1, from coordinate 1,690 downwards.
CCTGGCGGTGTTCCGTTACATGCTGCCCGACCGCAACATCATGGCCGCAGGCGGCAAGGAGGTCACCCTCGGCGAGCGCCTGCACGAGGTCTTCGCCGCCGGCGTGAATGCGGTGATGGTCGGCAACTACCTGACCACCATGGGCACCGCCCCCGACTACTGGCAGCAGGCCGCCAGCCGCCACGGCCTGGTCCTGAACCAGCAGGTCGAGGAGATCGAGGACGGCGCTGGCAGCGGGTGCGGCACGGGCGGGTGCGGGTGCGAGTGAGGCGACCGAGAGGATCGGACAGGAGGAGCGGAGTCGCGGAGATCGGATGAGGATCGCAGGGAGTGGGCCAACGGCGTCCCTGTTCCGCACCGCTGCTGGTATGGTTGTGAAGCGGCAGTCGCAAGGCGGCGTTCATGTGCCATGGATGCGAGCATCACATCAGGCGTCCGATCACCCAACCCAGGTCGTCCTCCTCTTCCCTCCGCGTCTCCGCGCCTCCTGTTTTATCCTGCTGTCGCATTCATTTGACCGCCAGGATCTCCGCCAGCTCCTCGCCGCGCTCATTGACGCGGTAGTTGCGCAGGCGCGGTGGCGCGAAGGCGATCTCGCGGCGCAGGCGCGCGGCCTTCTCGGCGTCCTTGGGCAGGTCGTGCTCGTAGTCCTGCTCGTAGGAGCGCACCGCATCGAGCACCACCAGGGCGTATTTCCAGGACAGGCCCGAGAAGCAGTGGATCTCGACCGGCACTTGGTCGTGACGGGTGGCGGTGCCGGGGACCTCGCGCTCCTTGAGCGCAGCGCCGATGCGCGCCGCGAGGCCGTCGAGCGCGGCTTCCAGGGCAGGGGTGTCGCCGTGGTCGAGGTCGGCACCAAGCAGCAGGAACGGCTCGGCGCCGCCGATGCGCACGCGCACGGTCGGTACCATGCCCCGCTTCAACAGGGCGTCGATGCGGCGCTGGTAGGCGGCCGCACTGTCGCCGGGCTCGACTCCGTCGGGATAGACCGCGATGCGCAGGATGTGTGGCTCCTCCACGATCGTCGGGTGCGATGGCGCCGGCCCCTTGGCCGGCAGCAGCACGACGATCTGCTTGATCGGCGCGCGGAAGCTGGTGGTGAGGATGAAGAACAGCAGCAGGAGCATGATGCAGTCGATCATCGGCACGAGATCGAGCCTGCCCTCGCGCTTGCCGGAGTCGTCGGGGTCGTGCATGGCGGGTGCCCTCCGCCGTGACGAACGCACGGGGCCGGGCGCAGTTCATCCCATCGACCGTCACGCGGAGGTGAACCCGGGGGAGTCGGCAACGTTGCCGGATCAGCGCGCGGCGACCAGCTTCGCGACCGCCAGCGCATCCGCGGTCGCATGCCCGAACATGGTGTTGTCGAAGATGCACCAGGTTTCCGCATGGGTGCGCGCGGCGCGCAGGCGTGCGGCGATTTCGCGCTGGCGCTGCAGGCCGTAGGGGGACCGGTACATCTCCGGAGAACCGTGCAGGCGGTAATAGACCAGGCCGGGCCAGCCGCCGGGCTCGGCCGCCTCCGGCAGCCGCGCCGGATCGGCGGCCACGCGCGCGACGCGCACGTCGTTCAGGAGTTTCCCGGCCGCGGGCGTGAGCCAGCCCGCATGGCGTGGCTCGCAAGCGACCGCGCCGGCGTACGTCGCGCGCAGGGCGGTGAAGAACCTGGACGCCACCTTTGCCTCGAAGG
>JACDGQ010000444.1 GCA_013821615.1 Planctomycetota bacterium | reverse complement strand
CCGCTGCGCGAGGCGCTGCTCGCCCAGGCGCTGCTCGCGCTGCGCGGCTTCGGCGACGCCAACGCGGCGCTCCAGGCCCTCGACCCCGATCCGAAGCACATGGACGCCAACGCCGATGGCCTGCCCCTGGCGCGCCGCGACCCGCTCGCCTACGCCCTCTACCGGCTCATCCAGCACCGCCTGGGCGACAGCCGTGGCGCCGGCAAGGGCCTGCTCGACAGCGCGCCGACGGTGACTCTGCCCGATACGCTCTCGCGCTACGACCGTCTGCTCAGCGGCCGCCCCGACGCGATCCAGGAGGTCTTCCTCACCGACCCCGCCCTGCTGCCCGCGGCCCAGGCCCTGGCCGCCGCCCTGGCCATGCAGGAGGTCGTCGATGTCGACGCCAAGCCCGCCTGGAAACTGATCGATGCGCTGCCCTGCTACACCCTGCCCCTGGGCCTGCTGGCGCCGCGCACGGGGCCGGCGGGGGGCGTGGGGAAGGGGCAGATGGTGCCATGAATAAGGGGACAGCCGGAGGGGACAGGGGACGGCAGGAGGGGAGAAGGAAGCAAGGAAGCAAGGGAGATGGGGATAAGACAGCCGATGTGATCAAGGTGGTGCGCCATGAATGAGTGAGGAGCGAAGGACGCGCACGAGCCGCTCCTGGGCTCCGGATCCGCTGGCTCGCACGATGGTCCTCGTGCCTCGCATAACCGCCCCGCGCCTCCCCGCCCCCTCTCGCTTTGCTCCCTTGCTCCCTTGCTCCCTCGCTCCCTCGCTCCCTCGCTCCCTCGCTCCCTCGCTTCCTTGCTTCCTTGCTTCCTCGCTCCCTCGCTTCCTTGCTCCCTCGCTTCCTCGCTTCCTCGCTCCCTCGCTCCCTCGCTCCCTCGCTTCCTTGCTTCCTTCTCCCCTTCTCCCCTCCCGCCGTCCCCTTCTCCCCTCCCGCCGTCCCCTTCTCCCCTCCTGCCGTCCCCTTCTCCCTCTGGCTGTCACCTTCCTCAATTTGCCCATTCCCTCCCGCCGCCCCGCGCGATCATGCCGCGCCCCCGCTGGATGCCCCTGCCATGCCTCTGCCCACCGTCGCCATCGTCGGACGTCCCAACGTCGGCAAGTCCAGCCTCTTCAATCGGCTGGTCGGCGAACCCATCGCGATCGTCGATCCGACGCCCGGAGTGACGCGCGACCGCCTGCTGCACACCGTCGACCGCGACGGCTGGCGCTTCACCGTGGTTGACACCGGCGGCATCGGCATCGTCGACGAGGCCAAGCTCGAGGCCGACGTCTACCGCCAGGTCGAGCGCGCCATCAACGCCGCCGACAAGATCATCTTCCTGTGCGACGGCCGCGACGGCCTGACCCACCAGGACCGCAAGATCGCCGAGACCCTGCGCCCGCACAAGGACCGCATCGTTCTGACCGTCAACAAGCTCGACCACGACGGTCTCGAGGCCGAGATCTACCCGTTCATGACGCTCGGCCTGGGCGAGCCGATGGGCATCAGCGCCTCGCAGGCGCGCGGCCTGCATGACCTGCTCGAGCGCGTGTGCGGCGACCTGCCGAGCGCCAAGGCCGACGCGATCATCGATCCGCCCGAGGCCGACGGGCGCATCCGCATCTGCCTGGCCGGGCGGCGCAACGTCGGCAAGTCGTCGCTGACCAACGCGCTGTGCGGCGAGGAGCGCGTCATCGTCGCCGACCTGCCCGGCACCACCCGCGATGCCGTCGACGTGCCGCTCGACACGCCGCAGGGCCAGTTCGTACTCATCGACACCGCCGGCCTGCGCAAGAAGAACCAGATCGAGCAGGACCTCGAGTTCTACGCCGCCTGCCGCACCGAGCGCGCGATCAAGCGCGCCGACGTGGTGCTGCTGGTGCTCGACGCCGGCGACGAGGTCGGCATGGTCGACAAGAAGATCGCGCACTTCTGCGAGGTCGAGGGCAAGCCCACGGTGATCGTCATCAACAAATGGGACATCGCCGAGAAGGGCGGAGCCAAGCGCGCCGAGTACACCGAGTGGCTCAAGGACCGCCTGCCCGGCCTGCGCTACGCGCCGGTGACCTTCACCTGCGCGCTGACCGGCTACAACGTCGCCGACGCGCTGCGCCTGGCCACCGAGCTGCACGCCGAGAACCACGCGCGCGTGTCGACCAGCGAGCTGAACGAGATCATCGAGGCGGCGATGCAGCGCCGCCGCCCGCGCCGCTTGGGTCCGGTGGCGACCAAGATCTACTACGGCACCCAGGCCGAGTCCCTGCCGCCGACCTTCGTGTTCTTCGTCAACCGCACCGACTGGATCGAAGCCGGCTACTCGCGCTACCTCGAGAACTTCCTGCGCGACCGCCTGGCCTTCAAGCGCGTGCCGATCAAGATCCTGTTCAAGGCGCGCGAGAGCGTCTTCCACGACCAGCTCGACCAGCGCCGCGTGGTCCAGGCGCGCACCAAGTCCGAGCGCCGCGCCAACCTGATCGTGCCGAAGTCGAACAAGCCCCGCCGGCAGGCCAAGGGCGGGGTGAAGGGCGCAGGCAAGCGGGGCAAGAAGTGACGGACGGACGGCCGTGAACTGGCTGCTCGTCCCCGCTGCCTACCTGCTCGGCTCGGTGAGCTTCGCGTGGCTGGCCGGTCGCGCCAAGGGCATCGACCTGCGCCAGCACGGCTCGGGCAACCTCGGCGCGACCAACGCGGGGCGGGTGCTCGGCAAGGGCTGGTTCATCGCGGTGTTCATCGCCGACCTGCTCAAGGGCCTGATCCCGGTGATGATCGCGAAGCACCTGGCCGCCCACCACGGCGCCAGCGGCTCGCTACCGATCGCGGTCGGCGCGGCGGCGATCATCGGCCACGTCTTCACCTGCTTCTTCGCCTTCAAGGGCGGCAAGGCCGTGGCGACCTCGCTGGGCGTGCTCACCGCCCTGCTGCTGGATGTCGCCGCCATCTCGCTGGGGATCTGGATCCTCGCCTGGACGGTGTTCTACCTGCTGCTGCGCAAGCCCAGCGAAGCGGTAGGGCCCGCCTCGGTCATCGCCGCCGCGGCGATGCCGTTCATCTACCTCGCCCGCTATCCGGATCCGTGGAGCCTGCTGGCCATCCCGCTGACCCTCTTCCTGTTCCTGCTCAGCGTGCTGGTGGTGATCAAGCATCGCAGCAATATAGCGAAGTTGATGCGCCGCCGCGACCCGCTCGGCTGAGCGCGCTCCCGACCGCGTGACAGCCGGATAGAACAGGAGGGCGCGGAGGCGCGGAGGCCGAGACACGAGGAACGGCACGACGGATCTTCGGCCGCCTTGCCCAAGCCCGGCCTTCCCTCGCTCCCTTCCCCTCCGCGCCTCCGCGACCTCCTGTTCTATCCGGCCGTCTCGTCCCGACCGGGTCCTACGGATCACCACCGGGCAACGGCATCAGCAGCACCAGTGCCTGACGCGCGCGGTACAACCGCTTCTCCACATTCGGCAGCGCGATGGCGAGGAGTTCGGCGATCTGTTCGTAGTTGAGACCGGCGTCGTACTTGAGGGCGAGGATCTCGCGGTAGGAGGCGGGCAGCTTCTGCAGGGCGATGCGCAGCGGTTCGAGCTGGGGGTCCTCGGGCACGATCTCGGGGCGGACGTGCTCGGCGGCGGCCTGCAGGTCGACGCCGCGCGCGCGCGCGTGGCGGCGCAGCCAGGTCACCGCCTCGTTGCGCACGATGGTCGACAGCCAGGCGGGGAAGGTCACGGGGTCGCCGAGTTGACCGAGGCGCTCGTAGG
>JACDGQ010000443.1 GCA_013821615.1 Planctomycetota bacterium | reverse complement strand
GCGCCAAGGCGACGCTGCCGGCGCCCGGCCCGGCCACCGCCGGCCTTGGCGAGCTGAGCTGGACGCCGGGCGGCATCCGCTCGTCGATCTACGGCACGCTCGCCTTCATGACCCCGATCGCCGAACTCGACCTGGCGCGCGCGAGCAAGGCCGAGGCCGACGCCTACCAGCGCTTCCGCGACAGCTACCAGCGCAACTGGCGCGCCTACTTCGATCCGATCGCGGCGCGCTTCGTCAGCAGCGGCCACGGCCTGGGCCTGGACCTGTCGGTGCTGCCGTTGATCGCCGCCAGCGACTATCAGCAGTTCATCGAGGTCGTCGGCAAGGCGGCGGTCGCGGCCGGCGCCGGCGATCCGCACCAGGGCGCGGTGATGAACTGGGTCATGGCCATCGACAAGGACTCCGCGCGCGTGCAGGAGATCGGCACCATGGCCAGCGGCATCGTCCCGGGACTGAAGATCGATCTGCTCGGCTGGCTGGGCCAGTCGCTGGCCGTCTACGCCGATGCCGATCCGGTGTGGGCGGAGCTGCTGCAGCACCAGGACGACGAGACGCGCTGGGTCGAGAAGAACTTCCAGCGCCTGCCCGTGGCCGTGCAGGTCGAAGTCTCCAACCCGCTCAAACTCACGCTGTTCCTCACCGCCGTGCACGGCTTCGTCGAGCAGAGCGCGCCGGGCCTGAGCGTGTGGGAGAACCGCACGTGGCACGAGCACCCCTACGTGCGCGTCGGCATGTCAAAGCAGGGGCGGGAACAGGCCGGCCCGGACGCGGCGAACATGGGCCTGTGCTTCGCGGCCACGCCGCGCGCGCTGATCCTGACCATGGACGAGGCGTTGCTGCAGCGCGCCCTCGACCGCCAGGACAAAGCCGCGCAGGCCCCCGCCGACAAGTCGCCGGCGGCGCCGTGGCCGTGGCTTGGCACCAGCATGGACCAGCACGTCGACCAGGAGGGCATGACGCTGCTGCGCAGCTTCTCACGCCGTTTGCAGGAGCAAACGGGCCTCGTGCGCCGCCAGTCGTGGAGCAACCTGCCGATCCTCAACGTCTGGCACCGGCTCTTCCCCGGCGAAGACCCCGTGGCGGTGCACGAGCGGCTGTGGGGCGTGCGCCTGATCTGCCCGGCCGGCGGCACGTATGCATGGAACGCGCTGGACCTGACCATGGAGAGCACCGCCTGCGGCCACCCTGGCGCGCCCAAGGCCACCGGCACCGCTGCCGATTTCCTCGCCGACATCGCCAGCGCCAATTTCGGGCTGACCTTCGCGGATCATGGGCTGCGCGCGCGGGTGGAGCTGGAGCGCGCCGCGCCGGCGGCCGGGGCTGCGAAGCCCTAGTCTCGCACCTGTACCCGGTTTGACGCTGTACACTGTGGCTCTGGATGCGTTTCGCGACTTCCAGTCGGACTGCGCCTGCGTTCCGAGGTCTGATGAACGTGGAGGTGCCCAGCCCATGGCGTGGGTGTATGCTCTACGCACCCCTTGGGATTTATGCCATCCGCAGCGCCATTCTTGCACCATGCCCGTTCGTCCTTGAACGGAATTGGATATAATTCTAAAGGGACCGGTAAGTACCCGGATCCGCTCCACGACGACACTGGTCAGTCATGGAGAGATTAGGAATGGATACACGCATTCAGCTAAACCATATTTATTATTTCTTATGTCGTTTTAGAACAAATACTTACAATTGCTCCGTGGCATTTGAATCAATAAATAAATACTCGGACATATTAACCGACACTCGGACGGATGAATTCCCATCCCTTTCCAGCTGTGGAACCTCTCTACCGTTAATAATGACATGATCCCGAGAAACGCACATTTGCTGGTCATGGTCCTGCCCCACATTGGTCGCGTGTCGGGCCGTCTCGTGCTGGCCATGTCGGGAGCGCGGCGCGCACTCCCGGCCGCCTGCCTGGTGGTGCTGCTGGCTTGTGCGGCCACCAGCCGGGCGGCTGAGGGCGGCATGGAGGCCCGGCGGGCAGCGGCGGTCTCATCCTACGACCACGACATCGCCCCCCTGCTGACCACTTGGTGCGGCGAGTGCCACCGCGCCGAGAAGCACAAGGGCGACGTCGACTTCAGCACCATCCGCGGCGGCGCGGCGGCCCTGGGTGAACGCGAGCTGTGGGGCAATGTCGCCACCAAGCTCGCCCTGCAGGAGATGCCGCCCGAGAAGGCCAAGCAGCCGTCCGACGACGAGCGCGCGCGCATCGCGGGCTGGATCACCTCGCTGCGCCGCCTCGATCCGCCGGATCCCGGCGTGATGGGCGTGCGCCGCCTCGCCCGGCAGGAATACGTCAACACCATCCGCGATCTCTTCATCGGCTACAGCGGCGATCCGGGCCAGGGCTTTCCCAGCGACCAGATCGGCGCGGGCTTCAACAACTCGCTCTCGCCGCTGCTGATGGAGAAGATGCTGCTGGCCAGCGACGGCGTGCTCGACCAGATCATCGCCTCCGATCACGTCGAGATGCACTGGTCGGCGGTGCAGCTCGATGCGGTCGTCGACGGCAAGGAGGACGCGGCGAAGGGCGATGCGGACAAGGCCAAGGGCGGATCGCGCACCTTCGCCGCCGCCGGTCACCTGACGGCGACGCTGTCCCTGCCCGAGGCCGGCACCTACACCATCCGCGTGCGCGCCGGCGCCGACCAGGCCGGCAAGGAGCCCGTGCGCCTGATGATCGGACTCGATGGCGCGCTGCTCGGCGAGATCGCGGTGCTGGCGCGCACCAAGATGCCGGTGGCCTACACCTGCAAGGCCAAGCTGCCGGCCGGGCCCGGGCATCTGACGGTGACCTTCATCAACCCCGCCACCGAGCCGGCGACGTTGACGAGCGCCAGCGGCAAGGCCAAGCCCGGCGACGTCCCGCCGAAGCCGCAGGTGCGCGCCGTGACCATCGAGAGCGTGGACCTGATCGGACCGCCCGCGGCCAAGCAGAGCGACGCGCAGCGCCGCCTGTTCGTCGCGCAGCCGGGCAAGGATCTCGACAAGCGCACCGCCGCGCGCCGTATCATCGAGGCCTTCGCCGCACGCGCCTTCCGACGCCCGGCCGACGCCGACGAGATCGACGGACTGCTCAAGGTCTTCGACCTCGCCGACACCCAGGGCGAGGTGTTCTCGGAGGCGGTCAAGCTGATGCTGAAGGCCACCCTGCTGTCGCCGCAGTTCCTCTTCCGCCTCGCCGAGGACGGCGACCAGGGCGCGCCGGTCGGCGGCATGGTGGCGGTGGACAGCTGGGGCATGGCCTCGCGCCTGTCCTACTTCCTGTGGTCGAGCATGCCCGACGACGAGCTCTTCGCGGCGGCGCGTGACGGCAAGCTGGCCGATCCCGCCGCGGTCGCCGCGCAGGTGCGGCGCATGCTGAAAGACCCCAAGGCGCACGCGCTGATCGACAACTTCGCGGTGCCGTGGCTGGGCCTGGGCAGCATCCAGACCCAGACCATCGACCAGAAGCGCTTCCCGCACGTCACCCCGGCGCTGCGCCAGGCGATGGCCGACGAGCCGCTGATGCTGGTCGAGGCGGTGATGCGCGAGGACCGCAGCCTGCTCGAACTGCTCGACTGCCGCTACACCTTCCTCAACCAGGCGCTGGCCGAGCACTACGGCATCAGCGGCGTCAGCGGCACGCAGATGCGCAAGGTCGAGCTGAGCGATCCGCTGCGCGGCGGCGTGATGACCACGGCCGCGGTGCTGATGGTGACCTCGACGCCGACGCGCACCAGCCC
>JACDGQ010000442.1 GCA_013821615.1 Planctomycetota bacterium | reverse complement strand
CCGCCAAGCTGCACCTCGAGGCGCGGCGCAAGCGCCTCGCCGACCTCGCCCGCACCTATGCGCAGAAGGGCCCGTGGGCCACCGAGGTCGACGACGTCGCCGAGGTGCTGCGCGACTGCGGCTACCTGCACGGCCTGGCCGCCGACACCGAGCGCCTGCGCGCCGACCCGCTACGCCCGCAGGTGCTGCCGGCGCTGGTCCAGCTCGAGCGCTCGTGGCTGGTCAACGACATCCAGGCGCCGCAGCTCCACGATCTGCCGCGCCTGATCATGGACGCCGCGCCGAACCGCGCCTGGCGCGCGCTCGGTGCGGTCCTGGCGAACGCCACGGTCAGCGATTACGACCTGATGATCAGCCACGGCCCGGACGCCGACCGCGCCCTCGACCAGGCGGACACCGCCGACCTGCTGCTCGCCACCTGCAGCCCCGAACCGCGCCTGGTCAAGGTCGCGCAGGAGCGCTGGCACGAGGACGCCGGCGCCTTCTGGCCACGCATCGTGAGCGCGCGCGACGCGCTCGAGAAAGCCGACTGGGACATGGCCGAGCGCCACGCCCTGGTCGCGCTCGGCGCCGAGTCCGACAGCCTGTGGCCGCACCTGGTACTGGCTTACGTCGCGCTCGCCGACCACGACGACCAGGCGCTGCTGCGCGAAGCCGACTACGCGCTCGACGCCAACAGCGACAACATCGAGGTGCTGGTGCTCAAGGCCGTCGCCCTCGCCCACCTCGGCAAGCGCGACCAGGCGCAGTTCCTGCTCGACCAGCGCCAGGAATACGGATTGATCCAATACCACCTGCACAACCCCGGCATGCACCCGATGGAGCGCTCGGTGCACGCGCTGCGCGACGCCGGCGTCGCCATCCCGGACGTGCCGCCGCTGCGCAGCCCGGTGGTACGGCCGAAGCACCGCTGAGCCTGGCGGCGCGGACCGCTATGCGTCAACCGTTCCAGGGCCGGGACCGCCGCAGGCGGACGCCGATCAGCATGAAGCTGCCGACCAGCACGGCGAGACCGGAGCCGGCTCCGCAGCCGCTGCCGCCGCCACCGCCGCCCGACGACGGGGGAGGACCTGCCGGCGCGCTGCTGGCGGTCAGCGTCCCCGGCACCACCGTGACCTCATAATCCACGGCGATTACCGGGGCGACGGTGATGGGATAGCTGCCGGATGGGCTCGCGCTGGTGGCGGTGGTGCTGGCCACCGGCACGGCAGCGAGGCGCGCCACAGTGTCGCTACCGACGAAGCCGGTGATGGTCAGGGTCAGCGGTGGGACCAGGCCACCCGTGACCATGTGCTGATCGTCGGCGGTGATGGTCAGTGGCGCCTTGGCCACCGCGAAGCTGCGCGTGACGTCCGCCGCCGCCTGCACGCTGGCACTGCCGGGCTGGCTGGCGCGCACCGTCACGCTGCCCGCGCCGGTCAGCGTCAGGGTCGCGCCGGACAGCGACGCGGGACCGCTCACCACGGCGAAGACGACCGGTAGGCCGGAGCTGGCAGTGGCCGCCAGGCTCAGCGGCGCATCCCCGTAACGATGGTCGGCGATGACCGGGAAGGCGATGATCTGGACGAGCGGATCGCTCACCGTCAGCACCCCGGCCACGGTGGTGATCGCATAGTTGGCCGCGCTCGCGCCACCGACCACCAGCGCATAGGTCCCGGCCGGGCTGGATGCGTCGGCGGTCGTGGTCACCACCGGCGGCGTGGTCAGGACCGCGGGCGTATCACCGTTGACGAAGCCGGCGAAGGTCACGGTGAACGGCGGATTGGCGCTACCGGTCGACCTGGCCTGGTCGACGGCGGTGATGGTGAGCGGCGCCGGCGCCACGGTGAAGCTGCGGTCGATGGGATGTGCCGGCGCGATGATCGAGGTGCCCGCCTGGCTGGCGCGTACCACCACCGTACCGGCCCCGAGCAGACTCAGGGTGCCGCCGCTCAAGCTGGCCGGTCCGCTCACCACGCTGAGCGTCACGGCCAGCCCCGAGCTGGCCGAGGACGCGAGCGCGAATGGCGCATCACCGTAGCGGTGGTCGGCGATCGCCGCGAAGGTGATGGTCTGCGGCGTGAGATCGGTGATGGAGAGCGTCCCGGGCACGAACGTGATCTGATAATTCGGGGCCACCGCGCCGGAGACGCTGATCGGGAACGTGCCGACCGGACTCGCGGTGAGCGCGGTGGTAACGAGCAGCGGCGGCGCGGTCAGCGCCGTGACGGTGTCACCATTGACAAAGCCGGCGAAGCTGGCGGTCAGCGGCGGATTGGCCGCACCGACCACCTTGGCCTGGTCGTCGGCGGTGATGGTCAGTGGCGCCTTGCCCACGGTCAGGGTCCCGGCCACGAAGGTGATGGCGTAGTTGGGCGAGGTCGCGCCGGCGGCGGTGATCGCATAGCTGCCGACCGCGCTCGCCGCCGTGGCCGTGGTGGCCAACGTCACTGGCGTGGTGAGCACGGCCGGCGTCTCACCGCCCACGAAACCGCTGAATGAGGCTGTGAATCCGGGCAGGGCCGCGCCGTAGACCTTGATCGCATCGCTGGCGGTGATGGTCAGGGGCACCCTGGTCACGGTCAGGATGGCGGGGGCGAAGGCGAAGGCGTAGTTGTCGTCGCTGCCGCCCGCCGGCGTGATCGGGTAGGTGCCGGCGCTGCTGGTGACCGTGGCGGTGGTCGTCGCCGTCGGCTGGACGTCGATGACCCCGGCGCCCTCGCCATTCACGAAGCCGCTGAACGCGACCGGCAGGGCCGGATTGGCTGCATGGTAGGCGCGCGTGGCATTTGCCGCACTCACCGTCAGGGTCGCCTTGGCAACTGCGACCGTGGCCGTGGTCGCCGCCGCCAGGAAGGTCTCATCGCCCGCTTGGCTGGCGGTGACCACGATGCCACCGGCGCCGGTGATGGTCAGCAGCGCCCCGCTCAGCGTGCCCGGCCCGCTGACCCGCGCGAAGGTCACTGGCAGGCTCGACGTCGCGCTCGCAGTCAGCGTGAACGGCGCCGCGCCATAGGTCTTCGCCGGCGGCGCGAAGGCCACGGTCTGTGCCAGCTTGGGCACCACGTCCAGGGTCACCGCGCTGGCGCTGAGCACGCGCACGATGCGCAGCGTGGCGCTGGACTTGGTGCCGTTCATCAGCGCGAAGTCACCGCTGCGCGGCGCCCCCTGCACCACCTGGAAGACGTCGCCATCGACCAGGCCGTAGCCGTTGACCAGCGCCAGCGTCAGCGTCCCGCCGAGCGCCGCCGCCCCAGTCACCGCGAGCAGATCGCGCTGCGTCGCCCCGCTGCCGCCAAGGCCGATGGCCAGCGTCCCGCCGGCGTTCTGCTGGTAGGTGCCGATGACGGTGATGGTGCCGATGCCGGCGCCGCCGGGCGCCACCGTCCCACCGCTGTTGACGAGGTTGCCGCTCAGCGACCCCGCGCCGTCGAAGGTGCCGCCGGCGAGGGCCACGCCCTGGTCAGCGGTCAGGCTGCCGCCGACGAGGTGGAGGCTGCCCGCGGTCTGGGTCAGCGGAGTGGTGAGATGGAGATCGCCATTCTGCAGGGAGATCGCGCCAATGTTGGCCAGGGTCGTCCCCTGGATGAGGAACGAGTTCTGGATACCCGCGCCAGTGATGCCACTGCGCACCAGGCTGCCGGCATTGATCAGGGTCGCCGGGACGCCGTCCTGGGAGATGATCTCACCGCCAGAAATCGCCTCGGCGTGCAGGGTGAGCGTGCCGTCCGCGGCATTCGCCACCGTCGCAC
>JACDGQ010000441.1 GCA_013821615.1 Planctomycetota bacterium | reverse complement strand
ATACCCCGGAACCTAGCGGGCGGTGGCGTTCACGCCATCACGTGCGCAGCAGGCGTGGGCATGCCAAGGGACGCACGGACGCGCGCAAGCTGACAGCACTTGGCGCGCGGCTGCGCCGGAGCTCAGCCAGCGTCCCGGGCTGGGCACGGAAACCGTTGCGGCACCGGGAAATCGGCGCACTGCGAGGCGCGGCTGCCCGGGCTTACGAACCGACGTTGACCGCCACTTCAAACAGCTTCTCGACGTCGCCGGCCTGGAGCGCGCGCGCCAAGCCCTCGAGGGCGAGGTCGCCGACCAGGCGGCGCTTCTCCTCCTGCAGGCGCAGCACGCGCTCCTCGATCGAGTCGACGGTGACGATGCGGTAGACCATCACCGGCTTGTCCTGGCCGATGCGGTAGGCGCGGTCGGCGGCCTGGTCCTCGGCGGCGGGGTTCCACCACGGGTCGAGGATGATGACGTAGTCGGCCGCGGTCAGGTTGAGGCCCACGCCGCCCGCCTTCAGCGAGATCAGGAACAGCGGGTCGTCGCCCTTCTGGAACGCCTTGACCTTGGCCGCGCGATCGCGCGTGCGTCCGTCGAGGTACTGGAAGGTGTACTTGCGCTCCTCGAGCTTGCCCTGGATGACCGCGAGGAACTTGGTGAAGGACGAGAACACCAGCGCGCGGTGGCCCTCGGCGATGAGCTCGTCGACCAGGTCCATGAACAGCTCGACCTTGCAGCTGTCGACCTCGGGCGCGCCGACCAGCGACGGCGCGCACGCCGCCTGGCGCAGGCGCGTGATGGCCGCGAGGATCGAGACGCGCGAGCGCTCGAGGCCCTTGCTGCCGAGCAGGTCCATGACGCCGACGCGCTCCTTCTCGAGCAGCTCGTTGTAGAAACCGCGCTGCTCGTCGCTCATCTCGGCATGCAGCAGGATCTCGGTCTTGGGCGGCAGCTCGGTGGCGACCTCCTTCTTGATGCGGCGCAGCACGAAGGGGGCGACGCGGTCGCGCAGGCGGTGGATCGCCTCGGGATCGTCCTGCAGGGTCTCCTTGAGCGTCTTGCGGCGCCCGAGGAACCCCGGCATGAGGTAGTGGAAGATCGGCCACAGGTCCTCGGCGCAGTTCTGCACCGGCGTGCCCGAGAGGCACATGCGGCGTTTCGCCGTGAGCTTGAGCGCGGCGCGCGTGGTCTTGGCCTCGGGATTGCGGATGACGTGCGCCTCGTCGAGGATGACGGTGCTGTACTCGATCGAGCCGAGCAGCTTGATGTCGCGCTGCAGGATGTTGTAGCTGGTCAGCAGCAGGCCCTTCTTGGGCAGGCGCTCGACCGACTTGACGCGGTCGAGTCCGAGGTGCGTGTGCACCGGGACGTCCGGGCAGAATTTCTTGCACTCGTCGACCCAGTTGTCGACCACCGAGCGCGGTGCGACCACCAGGTGGACGCCCGGGTCTTCTTTGTGGCGGTGCAGGATGAAGGCCAGCGACTGCACGGTCTTGCCCAGGCCCATGTCGTCGGCGAGCACGCCGCCGAGGCCGCGGTTGGACAGGAACACCATCCAGTCGAAGCCGGCGTGCTGGTACTCGCGCAGGGTGGCGTTGAGGCCCTTGGGCAGTTCGACGTGCGGGATCGAGGCGCCGCCCTTGGCCAGGCTGGCGAGGTCGAGGGTGGCCTCGTCCAGGGTCATGGTGCCGCCGGATTCGGCGAGGCTGACGGCCATGGCGGCGGCGTGGCGCGGCACGCGCACCTTGCCGTTGTGCTCTTTCAGGCCGCCGAATTCGGCGAGCGTGCGGTAGCGCGTCAGCCATTCGTCGTTGATGCGCGCGCGCAGGCCGTCCTTGAAGACCATGACGTTCTGGCCGCGCGCGGCGTTCTTGAGCAGTTCCTTGATCGGCACGTTGCGGCCGCCGACCTCGGCTTCGATCTCGAGTTCGAGATAGTCGTCGTGGGCCACGACCTTGGCCGAGGTGGTGATGTCGGCGGGCGGGCGGCCGCGGTGCAGGCGGTCTTGCCCGCGGATCTCCCAGCCCTGCAGGTTGGGGATGACCTGGGCGAGGAAGCGGTCGGCGGCGTCGCCGTCGGCGACGAAGCCGAAGGCGCCGCGGCGCTGCACCAGGGCGCCGCGCTTGATGAACTCGTTGCAGCGCTGCAGCTCGAGGTCGCGGTCGCGCTCGCACTTGATGATCTGCCCGGTCTTGTCCTCGGCGACGATGAGCCCGATGCGCTCAAGGGGGTCGATCTCGGGGAGATCGTCGTGGTACTTGAACTTGACGTTGCCGCACAGGCGCGAGTCGACCTCGTACATCTCGAGGATCGGCTGCGGGCGGCCGCGCACCTGCTTGGCGCGGTCGGCCTGCGGCGGCACCTGGCCGGCGTGCGCCAGCACCGAGCGCCACGGGTCCTTGACCAGCCACTCCTTGGGCACGTTGACCGGGCAGTGCATCAGCGGGTCGAGGTGCTCGGCCGGGCCGGTCCACTCCAAAGGGATGACCCGGCCGCGGAAGACGAGGTGCGGGCCGGGGATCGACCAGACGTTGGCCACGGCGGCGCCGCCGACCTCGAGGTAGAGGCGGACCTTCTCGCCCTTGTCCTCCATCATCAGGCGCGGGCTGCGCGGGCTGCCCTCGATGACGCAGGGGTAGGTCTGGCCGTCGATGATCATGATCGGCGGCGGGTGGATGCCGCGGATCTGGCTGAGCGCGCGCTGGATCGAATCGACCTCATGGAGCGGCTCGGGACGGATGCCGGAGGCACCCTCGATGATCAGGGTGCGGGTGTACTTGCAGCCGGGCAGGGCGCGGCCCAGGGTCAGGATGACCTGGGTGCCGGGTCTCACGGTGATCGTATCAGTGGACGGGTCGGTAGCGTTCTGGGACATGGGCCATTCCAAATGAAGCGCCGGGTCTGCGCGTCGCATCTGCTGTCAGTATGCGGGATTGAAGAGAACTTTGCAGGCCCGGGCAAGTCGTTAGCTGCCGGCGCATATGCGAGCGGAAGCAATGGCTCCATCCGTGGGGCCGGGCAAGCGTGGAGAGGGGATGATAACAACACCTTCCATTCCGCAAGAAGGGAAAAATGACGCTCTGGAACACCCTGGGCCCACGCTTTGCGATGCATGCTGCAACTGGATGGTGCCCAATTGGCTAAGCCGGCGCCCTGTGACGACTCCCAGGCCTCTACGGCGGGCGGCCCGGGCTTGCGTGCGGGGGGCCTGTGTCGAGTCTCGCAGCCATGCTCCCCTACAGTCCGGATACGGTCGCTGAAGCCCTGCACGCGCTGCTCGATCAGGCGGCCGCGGCGCGCGGTCGCGCGCCCCTGGCCATCCCCCGCGGCCGCTCGCCGGGCCCGGTGCTGACCGCCCTGGCGGGTCTGTGCGAACCCTTCCTGCGCGCGCGTCTCCACCTTCTGTGGCTGGACGAGCGCGCGGTGCCCCTCGGCCACCCCGACCGCAATGATGCCCCGACCCTGGCGGCCTGGCAGCTCGGCGGGCCGTTGCCGGCGCACGTCCATCCCATGCCGGCGGAGCTCGGCGATCTGGGGGGTGCGGCGATCACGTATGCCCAGACCCTGCACACGGTCACCGCCGGGCGCGGTCTCGACGCCTGCCTGGTCGGGATCGGCGAGGACGGGCACCTCGCCAGCCTGTTCCCGAACCATGCCGGGCTCAGCGAGTTGGCCGAGGTCTTCGCGATCTACGACAGCCCCAAGCCGCCGCTGCGCCGCCTGACCATGTCGCTGCCGGTGCTGCACCGCGC
>JACDGQ010000440.1 GCA_013821615.1 Planctomycetota bacterium | reverse complement strand
GCGCGGCGGCTGGCGTGCTGCCGCCGGTGCCGCCTGGACCACCACGCGCTGGGTCAGCGGTTCGGCGCGCATCTGGCGCTCGCGCACCTGCGGCAGCACCGGCGCCGTGGGCCGCTGGGGCTGCGCCTGCTGGCTCTTGGCCTCTTCGACCGACTCCTTGACCATGACGATGAGATCTTCGAGGAAGCCCATGCCGTGTCCTTTCCGCCGTCAGTGCCGTGCGCGTCCGCGCTCAGGCCTTGTTCGGATTGTTGTCGGGGTTGGCGATCGAGGTGCGCATCTCGGTGTCGGCCTGGACGTTCTTGAGGTTGTAGTAGTCCATCACGCCCAGCCGGCCGCTGCGGAAGGCCTCGGCGATGGCGAGCGGGATCTCGGCCTCGGCCAGCACCACCTTGGCGCGGTTCTCGGCCACCATCGCCACCATCTCCTGCTCGCGCGCCACGGCCATGGCGCGGCGCTGCTCGGCCTCGGCCTGGGCGATCTTCTTCTGCGCCTCGGCCTTGTCGGTGTCCAGGCGCGCACCGATGTTCTCGCCGACGATGACGTCCGCGATGTCGATCGACAGGATCTGGAAGGCGGTGCCGGCGTCGAGCGCCGAATCCAGCACGGTCTTGCTGATGCTGCGCGGGTTCTCGAGCACCTCCATGTGGTTCTTGGCCGCGCCGATCGTCGAGACGATGCCCTGCCCGACGCGCGCGACGATGGTCTGCTCGGTCGCGCCGCCGACCAGGCGGTCGAGGTTGGTACGCACCGTGACGCGCGCCTTCACTTTCAGCTGGATGCCGTTGCCGGCGACGCCATCGATGGTCTGCATGTTCTGCCCGGCGCTCGGCACGTCGATGACCTTGGGGTTGACCGAGGTCTGCACCGCGTCGAGCACGTCGCGGCCGGCCAGGTCGATGGCGCAGGCGCGGTCGAAGGTCAGCGGGATGTCGGCCTTGTGCGCTGCGATCAGCGCGTTGACCACGCGCGAGACGTGGCCGCCCGCCATGTAGTGGGCCTCGAGCTTGTCGGTGGGGATGTCGATGCCGGCCTTCTTGGCGGTGATGCGCGCGCTGACGATGATGTTGGGGTCGACCTTGCGGAAGCGCATGAAGATGATCGCCATCAGGCTGACGTTGGCGTTCGACAGCACCGACTGCAGCCACAGCTGCCAGGCGTTGAAGATCATGAATACGATGATCAGGCCGAAGATGCCCACCACCGCGAGGATGCCCAAGCTGACGATGTTGCCGTTGTCGCCGAAGGGCCCGGCGAGGAGGGGGTTGAGGAGCGTGGCGGGGTTGAGCATGTCTGTTCCGGTTCTATCGGTTCGGCGCGCGGCTGGGGTAGGCGCCGCGCCTTGAGGATGGGATGGGAAGGTGAGCGGCAGCGTGCGCAGGCGCGGTGGGGATCAGGGCGGCAGGCTGACGGGCGGAGCGCGCGCGCGTCACGTCTTCTGCACCAGCACGCTCGGCCCGCTGATCGCGATCACCACCACCGCGTCGCCGCTGCGCGCGGTCGCGCCCTGCACCTCGACGTCCAGCTCGCGGCCGCCGCCTTTGCCGGCGAAGCGCGCGCGGCCGGCCGGGAAGGCGTCGGTAACCAACACTCCGGTGCTGCCCACGTCCACGCCGATGGCGGTCGCGGCGTGGCGGTAGCCGGCGTCGGCGGTGATCTCGGCGCGCGGCACCGCGCGCGAGCGCTGCATGCGCGCCAAGCCCCAGGTGGTGACCAGGGCGCCGGCGACGGGCGAGGCGATGACGAAGGCGTAGCCGAGGCCCGGGGCCACGGAAAAGGCCATGGCGCAGGCCGCCAGGGCGCAGCCCAGCGCGGCGACCGCGAGCAGGCCCCAGCTGACCAGCAGGAACTCGACTGCGAGCAGCACCGCGGCCAGGCCGAGCATCATCACCGCACCAACTAAGGTGCCGAGCGGAAATCCGGCGACCTCGGCTGGCGCGGCCGCCGGCGCCAGCACGGGCAGCTGCGCGAGCGCGCCGCCTGCGGCCGTCAGCAACGCGTGCAGCATGGTCATCACGACGGCACCTGCCCCGGTGTCACGGCCGCGGGTCCCGGAGCCTCGGTGACCAGCCGCACGATCGCTTCGCCGAAGCGCACCGCGACGATCTCGACGGTGGTCCCGACCGCGATGTACTCGCCGTGCTCGCTGCTCGCACCCAGGTCGCGCCCGTTGATCACCACGAAGCCGCCGGGGCTCAGCGGGGTGCGCACCGTGACGTGCCGGCCGATCAGGCTGGCGGCGTGGCGCTCGGCCTCGCCGGCGCTGGTGCCGCCGATCACCGCGGTCGAGGCCAGGCGACGCATGACCTTGAGGTTGGGCAGGGCGATGACGATGAACACCGCGCCGGCGATCATCGCCACCAGCGCCAGCGAGCTGTGCAGCAGCGCCGCCAGCAGCTCGTTGCCCCAGGTCGGCGAAGACGGGCTGAACTGGTCGATGTCGGGCATGAACGACAGCACCAGGCCGGTGGCGCCCATGGCCACGCCAAGCAGCGCCAACCAGCCCCCGGTCGGCACGAACAGCAGCTCCGCGAGCACCGCCAGCACACCCACCACCAGCAGCACCAGCTCGAGCGAGCCGGCGAGGTCCTGGTAGTACTGGCAGATGAAGAAGCCCGCGCCGCAGATCCCGGCCAGCGCCAGCCACAGCCCGACGCCCGGCGCCTTGAACTCCATGACCAGGAAGAACACCGCCGCCGCCGCCAGCATCGGCGCCCACCCGGCGAGCTTCCAGCTGATCTCCTCGGTGCGGCTCGGGCTCAGGTCGAGGACGGTGGCGCTGGTGGTGCCGAGCTGCGCGTAGAGCGCATCGAGCCCGGCGACCAGGCCGGTGGCCATGTGCTCCTGCACCGCGTCGTGCGCGGTGTAGCTCAGCAGCCGGTCGTGGCCGAGCAGCACGACCTTGCTCGACCCGTCGACGTCCGGGTGGTCGGCGAGGAAGCGCGGCAGGTCGTCCTCGATGACGAACTGCGGGCCGGCCTTGCCGTCGAAGCGGTAGAGGTCCTGGTTGCGCGCCGTCATCTTGACCAGCTTGGCCTCGTTCCAGCCCTTGTTCTGCGCGGCATTGCGCAGCAGCGTGCGCACCACGGTCTCGATCTTCTCCGGCCCATAGGTGATGGCGCCGTCGCTGCCCTGCATGATCACGCCGATGTCGCCCAGCGTGGCGCCCTCGGTCAGCCAGATCTCATCATTGCCATAGGCGATCAGCGAGCCGGCCGAATAGGAGTGGTGGTCGATGAAGGCGACCATGCGCGGCCCGGGCTTCGGCACGCTCATCGCCATCGACATCATGTCCGAACCGCCGCCGAGCGTGCCGCCGTTGGTGGTCAGGTGCACCACCACGGTGTCGACCTTCGCCGCCACCGCCTGGTCGACCGCGTGCTTGAAGTAGGAGGCGCGCAGTTCGTTGATCTCGCCGTCGATCGGGATGTAGGCGACGCGGTGGCCACTTTCGCCGGCGACCGGCGCCTTGCCCGCCGTCGGCGCCAGGACCGGCCCGAGCGGATCTGCAGCACCCAGGACGGCCGCGAGGAGGAGCAATGCGAGGCAGGCGTACGGACGGACCATGCCCCCCACGATAGCGCCCCCCGCTTCTCTACCAGCCCTTCCCGGCAATGCCTGTAAACTTAGCGGGTAAGTTGATGTTCTGCAGGAGTTTGCGTAGTGGTTCCGGGAAATATTTTCATTGACAATGCCGGTGCTTCGAGGCGGCGGCCCGCATGGGAAAACCTCATGC
>JACDGQ010000439.1 GCA_013821615.1 Planctomycetota bacterium | reverse complement strand
AATTCCTTGGTGTGCTTACGCCGCTTGGCCTTGGAGGACCGGGACGGGGTTGGGGTGGTCATGGTGGATCATCCTAGCAGCGGTTTCCCGCTTATCATGGCGTCCACAAAACCGGGGGAGGATCAATTGCCGGGTGACCGGGGTTCAGCCTTGTACTTTCCGCCTCCTCCGGACTGTGCCATCGGGTCGTAACGGTGTCGCGCGCATGCGAAGCGGGAAACGCGGTGCGTGCGACGACGATCCGGCGCGGTTGGGCTCGAGAGGATCGATGCTCCCGTCTGCGCCTCAGCGTTCAAAGTAGGAAGTGCATATGCAGTGCCTCGAGGCGGTCAAACTCACGGCGTTGATGGCGCGCACCCATGGCCACCCCGACGTAAAGATCGGGCTCATCGACGGCCCTGTCGCCATGCAGCATCCGGATCTATCAGGGGAACACCTCCGTGAGCTTCTGGCCACCCGTCCGGACGCGCACGCTGACCGCAGTGCGCTCCTGCACGGGACTTTCGTAGCGGGCATCCTGTCCGCCAGACGGGGTTCCACCGCCCCCGCCATCTGCCCAGGCTGCACCCTCCTCATCAGGCCGGTGTTCACCCAGCACGACTCCAGAAGCGGACTGATGACGAGCGCCTCGCCGCGCGAGCTCGGAGATGCGATCATCGCCTGCATCGGCGCGGGTGCGCGGCTGATCAACCTCAGCCTCGCGCTGGTGGGATCATCGACGACGGGGGAGCGCCATCTGCGCGAGGCCCTCGATCTCGCGGCCGCTCGTGACGTCATCATCGTCGCGGCGGCGGGCAATCAGGGCACACTCGGCGGCACGCTGATAACACAGCACCCGCGAGTGATCCCCGTGGTCGCGTGCGATCAGCGCGGCAGACCGCTCGACGCGTCGAATCTGGGCAGTTCCATCGGCAGGCGAGGCCTGACCGCTCCCGGGGACGACATCACCAGCCTGAACACCGAAGGCCCCGCCCTCACTTCCTGCGGCACCAGCGTCGCAGCGCCTTTCGTGACAGGCGCGATCGCTCTGCTCTGGTCGGCGTTCCCCGCAGCGAGTGCGGCTCAGATCACGCAGGCGGTTTCGCAGGCATCGGTCAATCGTCGCGCCTCGGTCGTGCCGCCTCTGATGAATGCGGAAATGGCGTTCACCTTCCTGAGGACCGGGGAGGTGGGCGGATGAAGACATGATGAATACCACGAATGGAATCCGCCCGCCCCTCTTGACGCGCGCATCCCCTCCGCCCGTAAGACCCGGCTGCCGGGAGTAATCGCCGATGTTGTGATCAGTTGCGCGACGCCGTAAAACGGGCGGGATCGTAGCTCGTCGTGCACCCGTGCGCAGGCGGAAGCCACCCGTCTGGATCTCTCTGCGACCGACGCGGCGCTTCCACAGGGAAGTGATCGGATGACCACGAAAATTTATTTGAGCTGATGCGCCACGGCCTGCCGAGGAAGGCCTGGGACGGCGGGTATTCCTTTTCTTTTCAGCAGCATGCGCTATCGAGTACTTGTCAGAATCATACCGACCAGAGTCACCGTAGGCCTGCTCCGCTTTCCGCCACAACGATGCCTCACCCGGAGGGATTCATATCAGCATGGAAACGACATCCGCCCCCTGCGCGTGCCCCAGCACCAACACGAACACCAATACCCATGCCACCGGCAACGCGGGACGCCCCTCGTTCGTCTATGCCATCGGCCGCATCGAAGCGCGCTTTCCGAATCTGGCAGCGGAAAAGGAGTTCGCCCAGGCCTCCGCGCGCGCGGATACGGTGGGGAAGACCGACCGGCAGACCTTATCCGCCGTACTCTCCCAGCGCGAGAATCGCTATCTGGCGCGGCAGCTGTGCTGGGTCCTGACCATCCAGGGGCTGGATGCCTATGTCCTCGTCCCGCGGGATCCCGGGGATCTCGAGCTGCTGGTCGAAGCGCTGCGTCCCATGCCGGATTCTAATGATGTCGACGTCGTCATCGGCGTGCGTGGACCCATCGCTCCTGCGACGCTGTGCAATGGACTTGCCCTGCCCATGGTGATGTTCGACCAGATCTACTCCTTTGACCGGCATGCGCTGATCGCGGCCATTCCCAAGCCCGAGAAGACCGATGCCGCGAAGTTCGCGCCGGTTGCTGGCGAGCTGTTCGGCCGGATCATGCAGGTGACCGACAACGCGGGCGCGACGGATGCGCACCGTGCCCTGAACTACCTGGCCATGCGCGATCCCGCCATCTACGGGAAGATGGCGGAAGCGTTCGCACGGGACTGCTCACTGTCCGGCGTTGATGTGCGCCCGGCGCCAACGAGCAGCACCCGCGCCATCGTGGATGTGGTATTCGCCTACACGAACAGGAACACCGATGTCACTGAAAAGTGGAGCGTTCGCGTGGATGTCACCGAAGAGTTCCCGTTCCTCGTGAGAAAGCTTTCACCGTTCTACGAGTGCGAAATAGGAAGTGCCGGATGACCCTCCCTGGGTTCACCGCTGACGCGTCATTGTCGAAAACGACGAACCGCTATCGAACGCACGTCCAGCGTCACGGCTACGCGCACCGGGTTGATATCATTCCCCAGCTCGGAGGCCGGGGATTCGTCGGCCGGGCGGCCTGCTATGCGGATTGCGCGGATGCGCACCCTGACTGGAGCGCCGCGCGGTGCGCAGCGCGCTGTCGCGATCCCGGCGGCATCCGCGGGAGCGGTAGCGCCCAGACCCGTGATTTCGCCTCGCGGGCCATGTGTTATGGCGGGTACGCCCTCTGCAAAAGCGTCGGGTTCAGCGCATTCAGGCCCGATCTCTGGGTCTCGTGCTTGTTCGGCGGACCGTGCACCTGCGAGGATCTTTATGACGGCTGCTTGGCTCGCTGACCCCGTCTGTCCCCCTTCTAATGCAGTGGTCATGCGGACGGGCACCGGCCAGCGTTCGCCCTCATGGTCTTCTCAACCAGGGAATCTCAGCCGAGGAGGTATAGGATGAACATTCCTGAATTCACCGCGCACGCGTCGCTCTATAGGACCGCCAACCGCTACCAGTCCACAGGGTCCGGGACGCGGTCAGACGTCCACGGTGCGACCGTTATTCCGCAGCTCGGAGGGCGGGGATACGTGGGCCACCAGGTGTGCACCTCGGACTGCCTGGATAGGCACCCCGATTGGAGCGCGCAACGGTGCTCGCGGAGCTGTAACGACTCCGGCATCGCCGGGACGAATGGCTCGGACGACTTCTTCGGCAGCATCGTGGCCGGGCTGGGCTTCGTGGGAATCGGATTGATCGCCGCAGCAGGGGCCTTCGGCGGAGGTGCGCCCGCGCCGCGGGACGATAGCGATTGGTACTGCAGGATGAACCCGTACTCCGACCTGTGCACGAGCCCTTCGAACGACTTCTGCAGGCTGTACCCGGCAGATCCATCCTGCACCCCACCCATGTGGGTTCCGATCCCCTGAGTGCGGCGGTGACCTGGATAAGAGCCCGGGCCATTGAGGTGCGCGGTGCGGTGACGCGTCGGGGTCGCCGAAGGCTGACGGTCACGTCGCCGTCGCATCCCCGTGCATCGCGGCACCAGCATGTTGGCGCGGTGGACCGCAGACATGGTGAGCATATAGCCGAGGGCGGTCGTCGCAGGGTCTAGCAGGCCGTTGAAATAGACCCGAAAATCCTCAAGTCCTTCCCCCGCCAGCTCGCTTTCGGCGTCAATTTATAGTTTTTTCGCCCATTATCGCTGATTTCTGCGATAACGGGTCGTCTGATC
>JACDGQ010000438.1 GCA_013821615.1 Planctomycetota bacterium | reverse complement strand
GCAGGAAGCAGGAAGCAGGAAGCAGGAAGCAGGAAGCAGGAAGCAGGAAGCAGGAAGCAGGAAGCAGGAAGCAGGAAGCAGGAAGCAGGAAGCTTCCGGCGTCAGCGGCCTTCGTTGAGCAGCTTTTCTGCTGCGGACTCCAGGGCGGCCGGGGCGCGAAGGCCCGGCGCTCGCTCAGCGCCGCGCAGCAGCGATCACCGTCGCCGCGTCCTTCGCCATGAGCAGCCGCAGCACCGCCTTCTGCGCATGCAGGCGGTTCTCCGCTTGGTCGAAGACGATGGAGCGCGGGTGCTCGACGGCGGCGTCGGTGATCTCCTCGTCGCGGTGCGCGGGCAGGCAGTGCATGATGCGCGCGTCGGGCTGGGCCAGGGCGAGCAGCGCCTCGTTGATCTGGTAGCCCTGGAAAGCCTGCAGACGTTCCGCCTTCTCGGCCTCCTGGCCCATGCTGGTCCACACGTCGGTGTAGAGCACGTGCGCCCCGGCGACCGCGGCACGCGGATCGTGGACCTGGGTGACCTGGCCGCCCCAGGCGCTGCCGAAGGCGGCGATGTCCTTGGCCGAGAACGCGTAGCGCGCGGGACAGGCGACCACGAAGCGCGCACCGCCCAGCACGCAGGCGCGCGCCAGGCTACGACAGACGTTGTTGGCATCGCCGACGAACACCACGGTCAGGCCCTCGAGCCGGCCGAAGTGCTCGCGGATGGTGAGCATGTCGGCGAGCGCCTGGCAGGGATGGCACTCATCGGACAGCCCGTTGATCACCGGCACGCTGCCGTACGCGGCGAGGTCGGTGATCGACTGGTGGGCGAACACCCGCGCCATGATGCCCTGCACATAGCGGCTGAGCACGCGCGCCACGTCCTTGACCGGCTCGCGCACGCCCATGCCGACCTCTTCGCCACGGATGTAGATCGAGCGGCCGCCGAGCTCGGTCATCGCCACCTCGAAGGACAGGCGGGTGCGCAGGCTGGGCTTCTCGAAGATCATCGCCAGGGTCTGGCCGGTCAGGGCGTGCTCGGCCACGCCCCAGGCGCGGCGCCGCTTGAGGTAGAGGGCGACCGCGAGGAGGTCGCTGAACTCGTGGGCGTCGATGGCATCGAGACTGGTGAAATGGGTGAGCATGACGGTGACGGCGCGCGGCTCCGCAGGGAGCCTGGCCGCTGGCTTCAGGTGGTGGTGGGGATGGGGCCGCCGGGGAACGGGCGGCCACCGCGGACGGTGGGCAGGGTGGTCATTCGGCGCGCAGCGCCTTGGTGCCGTCGAGGCGCAGTTCGGTGCCGATGCCCTCGGCGGTGAAGATCTCGAGCAGGAGGGCGTGCGGCATGCCGGCGTCGACGATGTGGATCTTGCGCACCCCGGCCTCGAGCGCGCCGAGGCAGCTCTCCATCTTGGGGATCATGCCGCCCTGGATCACGCCCTTGGCGACCAGCGCGCGCACCTCGCGGTCGGTGAGGCTGGAGATGCGCGTGCGCGGATCCTTGGGATCGGTCATGACCCCGGGGACGTTGCTGCAGAACACCAGCTTCTCGGCGGCCAGGCTGGTCGCGACCGCCAGGGCGATGTCGTCGGCATTGGTGTTGAGCACCTGACCGTCGGCGGTGACCGACAGCGGCGGGATGACCGGGATCAGGCCGCGCGTGGCGTAGCGCACCAGGCGTTCGCGGTCGACGCCGATCGGCTGGCCGACGAAGCCCAGCGCCGGGTCGAGGACCTTGCCCTGGACGATGAGGTGGGGCGGGCAGAGCTGGATGGCCGCGCCGCCAAGGTCGAAGATGCGGTCGTGGATGTGCTCGTTGAGGCGCTCGACCTCGCGCTCGACGATGGCGATGGTGTCCTTGTCCGTGACCCGGCGGCCATTGTGGAACACCGGCTTGAGGCCGGCCTGCTCCATGGCGCGCGAGATCGAGGCGCCGCCGCCGTGGACCAGGATCGGGCGCACGCCGACCTGCTCGAGCCACACCAGATCGGTGAGCAGCGAGTCGAGGACCGCGGGATCTTCGATGGGCGCACCGCCCAGCTTGACCACCGTGAACTGGTGATGGAACCGCTTCAGGAAGGGCAGGGCCTCGATCAGCACCTTGGCCTTGCGCGTCGCCTCGTCGACCACTCGTGCAACTCCTTCGCGGCTGGATGATGCCGCGAGCAAGGCGGGGACTATAGGTGGCGCGAACGGTTGTCGAGTGGCCATGTGGAAGGGCTGGTGGCTGAGGGCTGACGGGCTGACGGGCTGACGGCTGACGGCTGGCAGCTGACGGCCGGCCAGGCGGCGCTTCGCGCCGGCCACGCCGCGCTGGAGGACGCACAACCGCTTTCAGGAGGATGGACTCCGCGAGCAGGAACCGTCAGCCGTCAGCCGCCCCCATGCGGCCGCAACAACGCCCCGAACACCAATTCATGCAAGCGCGTCCCGAAGAACACCACGACCAGCGCACCCGCGGCCAGGTATGGTCCAAAAGGAATCTCGATGCGCTGCTTGAGCAGGCGCAGCGGCAGCCCGACCACCGAGCCGACCACCGCGGCGGCGAAGAAGGCGTAGAGCACCCCGGCCGGGCCGAGGAAGGCCCCGATCGGGGCGAGGAACTTGACGTCGCCGTAGCCCATGGCGTTGCGCCGGAAGGCCACCGTGCCGAGCAGGCCGACCGTGTAGGGCACCACCCAGCCGGTGGCGGCTCCGGCCAGCGCCCGGGCGAGGTGCGCGGCGAGATCGGCCCACCAGCCGGCCGCCCCGCCCGGCTGCCACACCACCAGGATGGCGAGCAGGACGAGGTAGGCGGCCATGACGCCGGTGAACCACAGCACGCCGGCGGCGAAGCCGCGATGGTCCTCGTCCGTCCAGCGCATGGCGGGGGGCAGCCAACGTCCGTAGATCGCGCGCGCCAGGGGCAGGGACGCGAGCAGGGCGGCAGCCAGCGCCGCGCCGCCACCAAGCATGCGCGTCAGGAACAGTCCCGGGGTGTAGAGGCGCCCGCCCAAGGCGCTGTCGTGCCACAGCCAGGCCGCCGGCGTCCACAGGTCATCGTAGGCGAACTGGGTGGCGACCCCGACCGCGATCGCCGGCGCCAGCACCTGGAAGCCCTTGGTGAGCTCATCCGGGATGAGCATGTGGTCGATGTCGATCACCGACGAGACGAACAAGAAGTAGACCAGCATCAGCAGCGCCGCCGCGAGCACGGCGTGGCCGACCGCGAGCGGCACGCCCAGCACCGCCAACCAGGGCGCGACATGGAGTCCGGGCTGGAAGCTCCACACCAGCACCAGTGCGGTGAGCGCGGCGACCAGCAGTTCCATGATCAGGTAGCGCGGGCTGAACGGCGCCCCGCACCAGCGGCAGCGCCCGGCGAGGATCACCCAGCCGAGCACCGGCAGATTGTCGTACCACTGCACCTGGGTGCCGCAGCTGTAGCAGCGGCTCGGCGGCATGACGATGCTCTCGTTGCGCGGCATGCGGTGGATGCACACGTTCAGGAACGAGCCGATGAACGCGCCGAGCAGCAGGCCGATGCCGAGGATCATGCTGAGGGTGGTTGTCGCGGGGGAATGGGTGGGGGCAATGGGGGAGAGGTCCGGAAGTCCGGAAGTCCGGGAGTCCGGGAGTCCGGGAGTCCGGAAGTCCGGAAGTCCGGAAGTCTCGTGTGAGTCGGGTCGCTTGAGGATCCCATACGCTTCGAGCTCGGCCTGACGGGCGGCCACCCGTTTCCACGCGCCTCTGATACACGTCCTGGTGCACCTCACCGTCATCAGTGGGAGACTTCCGGAC
>JACDGQ010000437.1 GCA_013821615.1 Planctomycetota bacterium | reverse complement strand
AGCAGGGTGCGTTGCGGGCGCAGCTCAGGCCGCTCATCGCGCTGCAGGCGCGCGGCCAGCGCCGCGCCGGCCATGCCGATCAGCACCCACAGCTGGTAGCTCACGCCGGCGCGAGCGTGGCGGTGCGCAGGGGCGCCAGGACACGCTGTTCGAGATCGTCGCGGTAGAACAGGTTGTAGGTGTCGAAGGGGATGACGCGCTTGCCGTCCGGATGCGCGATGTGCACGCAGGTCTTGCGTACGCTGCGCAGATCGAGGCTGTGGCGGTCGAGGAACTGCATGATGATCACGCGGAACACCTGGTCGTAGCTGGGCGGCGCCGCGCCCAAGGCCGCGCCCACGCCCGGCAGGCAGCACAGCAGGCGGTGGAGCGCGCCGGCCGCGGAATGCGGGCTGTGGTTGGTGCTGAAGGCCTTGAACAGTTCCTGGCGGATGGCGGCATCGGCCTCGTAGACGATGGTGTTGCGCCCGCCGTCGATCAGCACCTGCGGATCGATCATCCCGGTCAGCGGCGTGACCGTGCCGCCGCGCTTGAGCGCGTAAGCCATCGCCAGGCAGTCGGGGTGGCATGGCACCGGGATGAGGTCCTCCGGCCGGAACACCGCACTCTGCTCGAGGATGCGCCGGCGCACCTCGGTCAGGGTCAGGCGGTGCTGGGCGGGATCGAAGCCGTCGTTGCGGCCGGCGTCCTGCACCGGCTGGAAGGTCACGCCGCGCACGCAGCGCTGCTGCAGGGCGAACTCCAGGATCTCCCCCAGTTCGCCGTCGTTCAGCCCGCGCCGCACCGTCACCACCAGCGTGGTCGAGAGATTCAGCGCGTTGAGCTTCGCCAGCGCCGCTTGGCGGATGCCGCGCAGGTCGGCGCCGCGCAAGGTGCGCAGCGGCGCCTCGCGCAGGCTGTCGAACTGCAGGTAGATCTCGAAGCGCGGCATATAGGTGGCGAGACGCTCGGCGAAGCCCGCCTCGTTCGCGATGCGGATGCCGTTGGTGTTCAGCATCAGGTGGCGGATCGGTCGGCGCCGGCAGGCGTCGAGGACGGCGAAGAATTCCGGGTGGGTGGTGGGCTCGCCGCCGGAGATCTGCACGATGTCGGGCTCGACCTCGTTGGCGACGATGCGGTCGAGCATGCGCTCGAGCTGGGCCAGCGGGCGGTGCGTCTGCCGCTCGGGACCACTGCCGGCGTAGCAGGTCGGGCAGCGCAGGTTGCAGTGGTCGGTGATCTCGAGCAGGGTCAGGCAGCCGTGCTGCTCGTGTTCGGGGCAGATGCCGCAGTCGTACGGGCAACCATACTTGTGCGCGGTGTTGGGCTTGACCACCTGCTCGGGCGGCTTGAGGAAGCGCTCGCGGCCCAGCCGCCAGTAGGCGGCATCATCGGCGATGAGCACGCGCTCCGGCCCATGTTCGGGGCAGCGCTTGAGGAGGTAGACGCAGCCGTCCTCGATGACTTCCTTGGCCTGCACCACGCGCAGGCAGGTTGCGCACAGCGCCTGGGTGGCACCATAGAACAGGTAGGGTCGGATGCGGTCGGTCATGCGCCCGAACATGTCCGGCGGGGGCGCGTGGCAAGTGTATATTTACAATCGATAACTAACGCTAGGATCTCACGCATGTCCGTCCTCCTAATCCTCCTTTTACCTGCCGTCTTCGCACTTGTCGCCGTTGTCATCGCCATCGTCCTGGCGAGACGACTGAGCAAGGAGTCCCCAGCGGGCAGGAAACTCCTCTGGGTGTTCATCGTGCTCCTCTGCCTGGCGGCCTTCGGCATCGGGACCTGCTACGTGATGGTCTTCTCGTCTCTTAAAGACATCCGCTGATACCCAGGCCACGTGGATTAGCGCTGCTCACCGCCCTGAGCGCCGTTCTCGGCTTCGCAGCGTTCCCCGCCTGCTTCCTGAGGCCGGGCACGCGCGCACCGCGTCCGCCTTCGCCGGCTCCCGCCGCGGGTCCCTGGCTGATGGGCGGCGGCCAACGCCTGGAGATCGCACCCGGCGAGCATCCGGCGACGCGTGCCCGAGTGACGCTCGAGGCCCTCGGCTGGACCGTCACGCAGAGCACTCGGCCAGACGAGGTGCTCGGTTCCCTGCACGACAACCTCGCCGTGGTACGCTGGTCCACGCACGGCTGGTGGGTGCGCATCGAGCAGCACAGCGACTTCCGCAGCCATGAGCAGGTGCCGACCTGGGACCACCCGTGGGAGGCGCTGCGCGTGCTCCACCTGCTCGCACCCGACTCCGGCCCGGCGCTCGGCTGGCAGGCGCTGCCGGATACGGCGTTGCCGGGGCAGCTGCAGGGCGAGGCGGCCGAGCGCGCCTACTGCGCCCTGCTCCGCCATGGGCAGGAACCAGCGGTCGCCACCGCCACACCCGCGTTCAGGAATCGCCGCCTGGTGTCGATGCAGGTCGACGAACCGGCCGCCATCCACCTGATCCTCCACCTCACGCGCACGCCGCTCGACCGCGCGCGTCTCGACGGCCGCCTGCGCGCCGCCCTCCCCCAGAGCATCCCGCTGTTGCTGAAGCCCGCCCTGCTCGCGATGGGCGCGCATCTCCTGGACCGGGCCACGGCAGCGCATGCCGATCCTTACACCGTGATCGACCCTCTGCTTCGCCTCGGCTCCGATCCGCAGCTCATGGATGGCGCTTATCGACGCGCCTTGGCCGACGAGGCGGCGCTGCGCGAGATCGCCGCGCTGCATGCCGCGGGATCCGGATCAGCGCTGCTCACCGCCGCCAGCGCCGCGGTGCTGCGCAACTGCGCCGTGCCGGGAGCGGAAGCGCTGCCGACGATTGCGAATGCGCAGGGTATGGTGGAGGCCGGAGCCTGGCTCGCGGGTGGCGGCCAAGCCTGGCTCGCCGGTCTGGCCGCATCTCCATGAGCCGCGCCACGCCTTCCCACCTGGCTCTCGCCTGCGCCGCTGCCCTGGCCGCGACCTGCATGCTGCGCGCCACCGCCGCCGATCCCGCCGCCGCGTTGGCGGCATGGTCCCCGCTCGCCGCCGACCGCGAGCAGGTGGTGGCGGATGAGAACCTGCCACTCGTCGAAAACCGCATCGCGCCGTACCTCCAGGGCTGGGTGCTTGGCGCGCCGAGGCGGCGCCTCGCTGGCGGCGTGGTACGCACCCGCCAGGGAAGCCTGGCCGACGCTGAGGCGGTGCTCGGCTACGCCGACACTCAGCATGGCTGGGACGCCGGTATGTTCGGTCCTTCCTGCTTCCGCCGCTGCATCTATCTACGCGCCGGCACCGACCCGCTCGCCGAACGCGCCGGCCGCGCCGTGGCGGCGGTGGGTGGCGACCTCCTCGGCAGCCTCGCCGGTGGACCGATCGGCGTCTGGGGCGAGGTCGGCCACAGCAGCGAACGCGGCATCATCACCCACATCGAGGGCATGTTGCTCATCGTCCACGCGTCCTACGATGGCGAGGAGACGGTGCACAGCGCCCGCGCCGGGCTGTGCCTGCGCTGGCCGGGTGGCCCCCTGGCCCGCACCGTCCAGGCGGATCCCTGGTCGTTCGCCCTGGCCATCGATCATCAGAACACCACCACCGCAGGTCGCACGATCGGCGGCGCCGCCGTCACGCTCGAAAGCACGTGGCGCTTCGGCGACCACCTGCTGCTGTCGGCCCAGGCGGACGCCATGACCAATGCCGTGCACGCCGATGGCAGCACCGCGCCAGCCGCGAGCGTGACCATGGCTTTGGGCGTGACGTTCTAGTCGCCAGGCCGCCCTCGGTCACGCGCCTCGCCCATCCCGACACTTGCATTCCCCCTTCACCCCTGGTC
>JACDGQ010000436.1 GCA_013821615.1 Planctomycetota bacterium | reverse complement strand
ACCACCTGATCATCGTCGACCGCGCCGGCGAGCGCCGCCTGGACCTCACCGGCCAGGTCGGTTTCCCGTTCTTCGGCCAGCTCATCCGCGACTGCCTGGACGGGACCGCGACCGCGATGACCCAGGACCACATCTTCAAGGCCGCGGAACTCAGTCTGATCGCGCAGGCGCGCGCCGTGCGCGTCACCAGCGCGCCCGATCCCGCGGTTGCCAGCGGGCGCTGACTGGCTCCGCTCACTGACGCAGCAGGGCGGGGTATCTGATCAGCGTGGACGCGATGGCGCCGCCCGCGATGGCCACGTAGAAACCAGCCATCGCCAGCACGTAGAGCGGGAAGGCGGACAAACCCCAGGCGCCTCGCGACCTGAGCAGCCAGAGGAGCATTCCGAGCGGATTCATCATGACGAAGAGCGCGGGGATCCAGGCCCCGCTGGCGACGTGCAGGCGCTGCGCGTCCCGCCACTGCCACCACAGGGTGGCGGTGACGATCAGTGCGGATGCGCAGAATTCGAAGATCCGCTCGGGTAGCCAGGGTGCGGTGGCGCCGAACGCCATCGCGATGGCATAGCTGGTGGAGAAGAACATGAGGCGGCGCGGCCGATGCCCCGGCGGATTCATGGGCCGGCCGGCTCCGCCGCCTCCCGTCGCGTCGCGGCCAGCAGACGCGCCAACAGGCCGTCGCCGTCCGCCTCCACCAGCGGCAGCCGGCGGTGCTCCGCGCGCAGGAAGCCCTCTGCCTGCGCGTGGTCGAGGAAGGCGAGCAGGTCGCGCCAATAGCCGGCGGTGTCGAGCAGGCCGAGCGGCTTGCGGTGCAGGCCGAGCTGCGCCCAGGTGAGGATCTCGGCGAGCTCCTCGAGCGTGCCCATGCCGCCGGGCAGGGCGATGAAAATGTCGGCGAGCTCGGCCATCAGCGCCTTGCGCTCGTGCATGGTGGCGACGCTGCGCAGCTCGGTGAGGCATGCGTGCGCGACCTCCATCTCGATCAGCACCTGCGGGATCACGCCGATCACCCGTCCGCCGTGCGCCAGCGCCGCGTCGGCGACCGCACCCATCAGCCCGACCTGCGCACCGCCGTAGACCAGGGTGTGGCCGCCCAGCGCCAGGCTGCGCCCGAGCGCTGCCGCGGCCGCCAGATAGACCGGCCGCACCCCGTCGCTCGAGCCGCAGAACACGCACACCGCGCTCACGGCGACTCCTCCTGTACCGGGGGTTGGACATTCGCGCGGTCTGATGTCTTGGCCGTCGACTTCCGGACTTCCGGACTTCCGGACTTCCGGACCGCGTGAGCCGGCGCACCGCGCCCGCTCACGCCTGCTCCGTGAGGTCCTCGGCGACGATCGAGCGGTAGCTCGCGAAGCGCGAGGCGGCGATGCGGCCGTCCGCGACCGCGGCGAGCACCGCGCAGTCGGGTTCGTGGCTGTGCGTGCAGTCGGCGAAATGGCAGGCGTGGTGCAGCGCGGCGAGGTCGGGCATGAGCAGCGCCGCATCGAGCGCGGTGATGCCGCTGACCGCGCATTCGCGGATGCCGGGCGTGTCGACCAGCCGCCCGCCGCCTTCCAGCGGGTAGCTGCGCGCGCTGGTAGTGGTGTGGCGGCCATGGCCGGCGTCGGCGACCACGCCGATGCGCGCCGCACTGTGCGGGTAGAGCGCGTTGATCAGGCTCGACTTGCCCACGCCGCTCTGCCCGGCGACCACGCAGGTCTTGCCGCGCAGGTGGTCGCGCAGCGCGTCTAGGTCGCCACCGCCAGTGTTGGCGACCACTGCGAAGGTCGGCACGCCCAGGCCACGGTAGAGCGCGACCGGCGCGGCGGGATCGCCGAGGTCGACCTTGGTCACCACCAGCGTCGCCGGGATGTCGTTGGCCGCGGCGATGAGCAGGTAGCGGTCGATCAGGCCGTGCTTGAGGTCGGGCTCGGCCAGCGCCGACACCACCACCAGGCAGTCGAGGTTGGCGGCGAAGACGTGGACCAGGGCGCGGTTGTGGCTGTCGGCGCGGGCGAGCTGGTTGGCGCGCGCGCAGACCGCGGTGATCACGCCTTCCCCGCCGGGGGCGGCGCCATCGGCCGTCGCGGTGCGTTCGATGCGCACGCGGTCGCCGACGCACAGCGGATTCTTCACCCCGGAGATGCGCTTCTTCAGCACCTGTCGCACCTGGCAGGGCACCTCGGTGCCGTCGTCCAGGCGCACCTGCACGCTGGTCCCGGCGAAGCCGCAGATGGCGCCGGGCGTGCCACCCGACTCCTGTTCGGCGATCAGCCCGGCGAGGCGGTTGAAGCGCGCCAGCAGGGTGTCGCCACCATTGGCGGTGCGCTGCTTGTGGCCGTGGCTCTCGACGAAGGCCTCGTCGTCGTGATGGCGTTCCCAGCCGCCGGTGCGCGCCTCGTCCTTGCTGTTGGCGCGGCGCAGGCGGCCGAGTCCCTGGCGGGCCTGGACGCCTTTCAGGCCCTTGTACTTGTGTCCGCTGGGTTCAGGCATCGCGTGGGCGCAGCATGCCGCTCCTGGCGTGCGATGCCACGGGTATGGCGCTGATCCCGTCAGACCAAGGGTGGGATCTCGCAACTCGTCGGCGCCCTCGGACGACCCCTCACTTCTCCGGCGCGCCACCGCTGCTGATGCGCACCGACGCCAGCATTTGGAGTGCGGCACGATACTGCTCGGCCTCCTCCTTGGGCAGGACGGTGCTGCAGATGACGTTGAGCACGTCGGGCTGCATCTCCTGCCAGCGCGGACTGGCGGTGCCGCCGCCGACCACTTCCAGCTGCAATCCATGGCTGTCGGCGCCGACCATGTCGGGGTCGGTCCAGCCGTTGAGCACGCCCTTGTAGCGCACGCCGCGGCCGGTGCTGGACTTCAGCTTCTCGAACTGCGCGCCGAGCGCGGCGGTGAACTGGTCGAGGCGGCGCGCAGTCTCGACCAGGGTGTCGAGCTGCTTGCCGTTGCCGCTGCCGGCCATCAGCGTGCGATTGGTGGGTCCGGCGTCGACCACCGCGGCGAGGTTCCAGCGCGCCAGGTCGGCCGTGACGCGCGTCAGCACCGCCTGCTGCTGGGTCTGGATGTCGCTCTCGATGCTCTTGATCGCCATCTTGAGCTCTTTGTCGAGGTCGGAATCGAGCAGCGCCGGCGGCAGCTGCTCGCTGAGCTCCTTGAGGCGCTGCAGATTCCGCCCGGCGACGGCGAGCTGGATGCGGTCGTGGAGCGCGGTCAAGTAGCTGTCCCGGGCCTTGGTCACCACGTCGTGCAGGCTGGCGACCTTGTCCTTCACCGCCGGCTCGTCCTTGCCGCGGAAGGCTTCGACGCGCTTGAGCGCGGACTCGTAGTCGTGGTCCTCGTCGAGCTTGAGCACCTGCCCGCGCAGCTCGCTGAGATCGCGCTCGAGGTCGGCGGTGGCGCGCGCCTGGACGAGATCGGCGATGCGCGAGCGCAGCACCCGCGCGCGGTCGAGGAGCGGCTTCGCCGGGGCCTGCCCGATGAGCTGGTCGACCTGCCCGCCGAGCGCGCCGAGGTCGAGGCTGGCACCGCCGCTGCGCAGCTTGTCCTCGAGCATGGACAAGGCCGCGGACTGGCGCGCCGCGCTCTGGTCGGGTTCGGGATCCGCCGGGTGGTCGCTGCCCGTGGTGGACGTGGTGGCGGTCGTCGGGCTGGGGGGTCGGGCGGTGTGCGGCGCGTTGGCGTCACCGAGACTGCGCAGCACGGCGACCGCGAGCAGCACCAGGATGAGCGCGCCGACGGCGATGCCGATCATGGTGCTGGGGCGCATGCGCGCGGGGCGCAGGCGCTCCATGGTGGTG
>JACDGQ010000435.1 GCA_013821615.1 Planctomycetota bacterium | reverse complement strand
GAGGGAGAGGGAGCAGGGAGCAGGGAGCAAGGGAGCAAGGGAGCAAGGGAGCAGGGGAGCAGGGAGTAGGGAGCGAGGGAGCGAGGGAGTGAGGGAGTGGATTCGAGGCTGGCATGAGGGAAATCAATGTGTTTGGGCACCACCCTCCTGTGTTCCCATCTTCTTGAATTCCCCTTCCGCATCCTCTCCCAACCCGGCCGTATCTCCTCGATCAGCCAGCGATTTCACCGACCCCTCTCCCGATTCCCGGATCCGCCCGCTCAGCCGCGTCCACTTCCTGCCTCGCTCCTCATGTCGCGTCTTCCGTCCCCCTCGCTTCCTCGCTCCCTCGCTCCCTCGCTCCCTCGCCCCCTCGCCCCCTCGCCCCCTCGCTTCCTTCCGCCCTTCCGCCCTTCCGCCCTCCCCTCTGCTACGCGACATCACATTCATGTCGCTTGCCCCTGGTAGATGGCTGCCATCATCCCGTATCGAACCCCGCTCGCGGATATCGCACGGCATGTTCCCACCTTTTGGCCCATCAGCTGACCTGGGTGCACCGGATGATGACCGAGCGGTCGTCCTGGAGCCGACTCCTGCCCAGCGCGTCACCGCCCTGCTTCTCAATGACCCGGCATTCCGGGTTCTGACGGTCGATGGGCTGGCGTGGCTCGACCCGTATACCGGCATGCGCATCGCCGCCCCGCTCGGCTACCTTGATCCAGCCACGGCCTACCTGCTCGCCAACGAGCCATGGACGCACGGCAAACCGGGCGCGGTCGCCGATCTCCATCGTCTGCGCTGGCGGCTCTATTTGGCCGAGCAGCTCGAAGGCGAGTCGCGCCTGCGCCTGTTCGGTCCGGACGGGCGGTGGTTGAACCCCTTCACGTTGGCGTGGGTCGCGCTGCCGACACGCGCCGACCTGATCACCCCCCAGGTCGTCGAGGAGATGGCCACCGCCCTGGCGCACAGCCCGGGCTTGCGCCAAATACCTATCGCCGATGCCGTCCGCCTCGACGAAGTGATGCACCAAGCGCGCCAGCAACGCCTGGCCCCGCCGGTCGCGCGCGCCGCGGTGCTGCCGGCGACCGTCGACCCGCCCACCACCATTACCACGCGCGTCGACCCCATCATCGTCGACGAGGCTACCGGTCAGGAGCGGGTGGTGGAGCGCCCGGTCGAGCGCACCGTCGACCGCCACGCCATCCGCGCGCAGGGCCTCGCCCAGGCGCGCCAGGTGTTCGCACGCATGCTGCCGGCGCGTCCGACCATCCCGGGCTGCGCGCTGGCGACCTTCTACGAACCATTCAGCGCCGTGGGCGGCGACTTCTATGAATGCGCGCAGCTGATCGACGGGCGTTCGTTCATCGCGCTCGGCGATGTCTCGGGCCACGGTGCGCAGGGCGCGATGGTGGCGCTGGCGACGCTCAAGGCGCTGCGCTTCATCCTGCGCGAGCACGACGATCCGGTCGACATCCTGGCCCTGCTCAACGACGAGCTGCGCCGCGATCTGCGCCCTGGCCAGTTCGTGACCATGATCGCAGGGGTGCTCGACGGGGACCAGTTCACCGTGCTGCGCGCCGGGCACCACCAGGCGCTGCGCCTGAGCCACGGACGCAGCGTGCTGGAACGCATCGGCGAGCCGGGGGCGGCGCTGGGCGTGCGCGACCAGGTGGCCTTCCGCCGCAGCCTCACCCCGGTCACCGTGACCCTCGCCCCCGGCGATCGCGTGGTCTTCACCAGCGACGGGCTGAGCGAGGCGGTCGACCGCGCCGGCAATCAGTACGGCGAGCCGCGCCTGATGGGCATGCTGGTCGCGCTGCTCGACGTCGCCCTGGCCACGACCGTCGCGCGCGTCGCGGCCGACGTCAAACGCTACGCCGGCGGCGCGCTGCAGGACGACGCCACCATGCTCGCGCTAGAATTCATCGGCGGCGAGATCTTGGATGCGCCCGCGGTGGAGACGCCGGCCGAGGACGACATCACGCCCAGCGGCTGAAGCGTACCGGCTCGTCTTCAGCTCATTGCGCTGACGATTTGAAGGCCACCGCAGATACCTGAAGACCGGATAAAACAAGAGACGCGGAGACGCGGAGGGGAGAGTGAGGGGAAACAGGCAGGCTGGACGCCCCGCTCCCCGCAATGATTCGGTTCCTCGTCGTCCGAGGTGGAAACTTTCCGTCCATCGAGGGGAAAGCGAAAGCTGATCAAACAGGAGGAACGGAGAAACGGAGGAAGGCAGGGAGCCAGTGCAAAAGCGAAATCGGGAAAAAGGGCATCGCCATCGCTTGGCTGTCCTCCGTTACTCCGTTCCTCTTGTTCGATCCCGTCCCTCTTGTTTTGATAGCCGAGACTCGACTAGGCAAAGGATCCACCATGAATGACGAGGAACCAATGCCTCTTGTCTCAGCGCCTCCTATTCAATCCGCTGTCCGGACTCCGGATGGCTACCGCCGCCGCATCGACGCCGCGTCCGGGTTGATCGGGCGGCTGAAGTCGGCGAGCGGCACGTTGGCCGCCCACCAGCGCTGCGCCTCGGCGTCGGTCCAGGCGTCGGCGTCGCTGCACACCACGCCGCGCAGGGCATCCGCAAGGGTCTTGGCGTCGCGCGGCCGCTGCGCCGGATCCTTGGCCAGGCAGCCCATGATGATCTCGGCCAGGCCGGGGGGCAGCGGGTGCTTCACCACCTCGGCGAGCGGCCGCGGCGGGCGCTCGACGTGGCTGATGATCTGCTGCATGGTGCCCTTGTCCGCGAACACCGTCTCGCCGGTCAGCAGCCAGTAGGCGACGCAGCCCAGCGCATAGAGGTCGGCGCGGCCGTCGAGCGCATCGCCCTGGGCCTGCTCCGGGGCCATGTACGAGGGCGTCCCATGGACCAGACCGGAATTGGTCAGCCGTTCCTGGCCGGAGATCTTCTCATTGGCCAGGACCAGGCCGAAATCGAGCACCTTGACCACGTCGACCTCGTCGGCCTGGCGGCACAGGTAGACGTTGGCCGGTTTGATGTCGCGGTGGATCAGGCCGCGGGTGTGGGCCTCGCCGAGCGACGAGCAGATCTGCACCAGGATCCTGATCACCCGCCCGGCCGGCTGGGGGCCGAAGCGCGCGACCAGGTCGTCGAGGTCGAGGCCGTCGAGCAGCTCCATGACGTAGAACAACCCACCATCGGCGGCGACGCCGAAGTCGTAGAGATCGATGGTGTGGCTGCTGCGCAGGCAGGCGATGGCCTGGGCTTCGCGCTCGAAACGCTGGATGTGCTCGCTGCTGGCGTCGGCTCCACCGAGCTGGGCGCGGATGAGCTTGATCGCCGCCGGGCGCGCGAGCTGGCGGTGCTCGGCACGCCACACCTCGCCCATGCCGCCCTCGCCGAGCTTCTTGAGCAGGCGATAGGCGCCGAGTTCGTCGGCGCGGCTCTCGGCGACCTTGACCGCGCGCCGCGCCGCGGCGTGCGCCTGCTCGGTGCGCACCACGTGGCGCGCGAAGGCGCTGGCGAGCGCGCCGGCGATGAGCACCGAGGCCAGGGCGATGACCAGACCGCGCGTGCGCAGCTCCTTGACCGGGCCGAGCAGGGCTTCGCGCGGCGCGTAGCTGCCCAACCACCACAGCTGCTCGTCGCCGACCGGACAGGGCACGATCTCGTACAGCACCGGACCGTCCTGCGGGTGCTGCAGGATCCCGGACAGGCGCGTGCCGGGATGGTCGGTGCCGTGCGAGATGACCTGCACGAGCAGCTCGCGGGCGAGCGGATCCGGGCAGTCGCCGAGGCTGGCCAGGGCGCGGCTGACGACCGAGCCGTCGGCGCGCGCCGGCGGATGC
>JACDGQ010000434.1 GCA_013821615.1 Planctomycetota bacterium | reverse complement strand
CTCGACGGGTTCCCAGGCGCGCACCTCGGACTCGGCGGTCGCGGTCACCGGTGCTTCCGCCGCCGGCGCGCTGGCCGCCACGACCTCGAAGCCGCTGCGCCGGCCGAGCAGCCCGGGTTCGCGCACCGGTCGCGTCTCGATGATCAGCGCATCGTCGCCGAGCGCGGTGCGCACCTTGCCCAGGGCCTCGGCGATGGTGCGGCCGGAGTAGGTCTTGACGATCATGGGTACAGCTCACCGGGCAGGCGTTGTGGGGTCGTAAAGGCGCGGGGCGGGAGGGAATGGTGCGCAGTGCGGAGTGCGGAGTGCGGAGTGACCGGAGTGCGCGGGTCTTCGGCGGAGCGCGGACGCCGCGCCACGTGCGCCACCCCGGTCCACGGGTCCTCCGCACTCCGCACCCCGCACTCCGCACCAGGGGCAATCACGTCTTGGCTCCCAGCTCGATGGTCCCGACCACTTCGACCGGAATGCCCGGCGCGAGTTCGGAGTACGAGATCACCGGCAAATCCGCATAGAAGCGGCTGGTGATCTGGCGCAGGCTGCGGCGCAGGGCGGCGGTGGTCAGCAGCACCGGGTCGTGGCCGGCGGCGGCGGCGGTGCGCGTGACCTTGCCGAGCTGGTCGACCAGCGCGCTCG
The DNA here is from genome assembly GCA_013821615.1 of Planctomycetota bacterium. Taxonomy (GTDB): domain Bacteria; phylum Planctomycetota; class UBA11346; order UBA11346; family UBA11346; genus BOG-1363. The sequence continues at coordinate 3,161 of JACDGQ010000434.1, read as the reverse complement.
CCTCGTTGGGGTTGATGCCCAGGCCGCCGCCCTGGTTGGCGCTGAGCAGGGCCTGCGACAGGCGCTGCTCGCTGGTCGGATCGAGGATCACCGCCATCAGCTGGCCGGTGGCGTTGAGGTAGGGCGCGATGATCGAGCGCCCGATGCGCGCGCGCACGGTCTCGGCGATCTGCGCCGGGTCGGCGGCCGGGGTGTCGGCGATGGCCTCGAGGATCTTCTCGAGGTTGGAGATGGGCACCTTCTCCTCGAGCAGTGCGCCGAGCACCTTCTGCACGGTGCCGAGCTTGGCGTTGGTCTCGATGTCCTTGACCAGCACCGGCGACTCGCGCTTGAGGCTGGTGAGCATGGTCTGCACGTCCTCGCGGTTGAGCAGGCTGGCGCTGCTCTGCTTCAGCACCTGGGTGAGGTGGGTGATGAACACCGAGGCGGGGTCGGTGACGGTGTAGCCGGCGGCCTCGGCCTCAGCGCGCCGCCCGCTCTCGATCCACACCGCGTCGAGGCCGAAGGCCGGCTCCTTGGTGGCGATGCCCTGGATGGGCGCGGCCACGCCGCCGCCGTCGATGGCGAGCAGGCGCTCGGGCTGCAGCTCGCCAGTGGCCACGGTGTGGCCGTGCACCAGCACGCGGTAGGTGGTGGGCGGCAGCTGGATGTTGTCCTTGATGCGGATCGGCGGGATCAGCGTGCCGCTGTCGCGCGCGAGCTGCTTGCGCAGCGCGGTGATGCGTTCGAGCAGCGTGCCGCCGCGGTCCTTGTCGACGAGCGGGATCAGGCGGTAGCCGATCTCCACGCCCAGGCGGTCGTTGGTGAGCAGGTCCTCGACCTTCTCTTCGGGTTTCTTGTCGGCCTCCTGCCGGGCCTTGGCGGCGTGCGCGGACTTCTCCTGGTCGACGTTGCGCACCTGGCGGTAGAGCACGAACAGGCCGATCGAGAGGATCGCGAAGGGCACCACCGGCATGCCCGGGATCAGCCCCAGGAACATGATCATGCCGGAAGCGACCAGCAGCGCCTTGGGCTTGAGGAAGAACTCGCGCGCCAGCTCGGTGCCGACGGTGTCGTCGCTCTTCGACTTGGTCACCAGCAGGCCGGAGCCGATGGTGATGAGCAGCGACGGGATCTGACTGACCAGGCCATCGCCGATCGTCAGGATCGAGAAGGTGGTGAGCGCCTGGCCGGCAGACATGTTCATCATGGTCATGCCGATGATGAAGCCGGCGGCGATGTTGATCGCGGTGATGATCAGGCCGGCGATGGCGTCGCCCTTGACGAACTTGCTGGCGCCGTCCATGGCGCCGTAGAACTCCGCCTCGCTGGCGATCTTGGCGCGGCGCTCGCGCGCGTCCTTCTCGCTGATCAGGCCGGCGTTGAGGTCGGCGTCGATGGCCATCTGCTTGCCGGGCATGGCGTCGAGCACGAAGCGCGCCGCGACCTCGCTGATGCGCCCGGCGCCCTTGGTCACCACCACCAGCTGGATGACCAGCAGGATCAGGAACACCACCACGCCGACCACGAAGTTGCCGCCCACCACGAACTGCCCGAAGGTCTCGATGACGCTGCCGCCGGTGCCGGTGAGCAGGATCAGGCGGGTCGAGGCGACGTTCAGGCCGAGGCGCAGCAGGGTGGTGATCAGCAGCAGGCTGGGGAAGGCGTTGAACTCGAGCGGCTCCTTGGCGTAGATGCACACCAGCAGGATGAGCAGCGAGAGCGAGAGGTTGAAGGCGAGCAGGGTCGAGAGCAGCGCCGCCGGCACCGGCAGCACCAGCACCGCCAGGATGCCGACCACGCCGACGGCGAAGAGCAGCTCGGTGCGCTTGCTGAGCCGGTCGGCGGTGGTCAGCAGGATGTTGGGGGCTTCGACGGCCACGGGGGCTCCAGCGCGGGCGTTGTCGGCGGCGACACCCCTGTCGGCACTCGCGACAGGGAAGCCGTCGGGGACGGCGCCATGGATCCCATGGGCGCCAGGCGTGCCAATGGGGAACGCGCACGGAATGTGGACTGATGCACCGTCTGCACCGCGTGGCGGTGGTGGGAGTGGTGCGGACGTTGCAGAGGGGAGGAGCGGGGGAACTGAAGGAGCGAGGGAGCGAGGGAGCGAGGGAGCAAGGGAGCAAGGGAAGTGAGCAGGGAGAAGGGAGAAGGGAGCAGGAAGCAGGAAGCAGGAAGCAGGAAGCAGGGAGAAGCAGCGACTCGCTCCACACATCTTTCCCTGTTTCCTGTTTCCTGCTTCCTGCTTCCTCGCTTCCTTGCTTCCTCGCTCCCTCGCTCCCTCCTGCTTCACCCACCTTGTGCAGCCTTTGTTATCAGCTTGCCACGGATAGGCGGTTGCAGAGTATCCTCTGGCAGGAACCCGCCGAGGAACTGCAGATGATGATCACGATCTTGTGGATCCTGCTCGCCTGGATCGGCCTGTGCCTGCTCGCCACCCTCGTCGCCGTCGGTCTGCTGCGCGGCGGCCAGGCCGCGAGCGAGGAGTTCCAGGGCGGCGCGCTCGAGCCGGCCACGGCCGGCTTCGCCCGCACCACGCGCACCATCAAGGTGCGCTGAGGCCGCGTCCGCGCTACGGACCCATCTGGCGCAGGACGTGGTTCGTGAGCGTCTTCACCCGCATCAGGCCCATGTACCGGCGCATCCAATCCGGATCCGACAGCGGGTGGCGTGCGCAGATCTCCAGCCCCGCGAAGACCACGTCGGTGATGAACGTCCTGCGACGCTCGCACGCCCGCCAGTCGCCATCCGCCACCGCGTTGTGCGCCGCGAGCAGCCGCGCGGCGTCGGCGAGGTGGCGATCGGCCAGGACGGCGTCCATGCCCGGGACGCAGCCGAGCACCGCGCAGGCGTGCGGATAGCGCTGCGGCAGCCAGGTCCACGCCGCCCACGCCGGCAGCGCCAGCAGCAGCAGCGCCAAAACCACGGTCGCATGACGGTTCAGGTGCGCAGCCGGTGCGGGATCCATCGCGACATTCTGCGCCTTCGCGCGCGCCGCTGCAAGCAGGCGTGCACCCGCTGCCGCACCGCGGGCGCGCCATGGCGCGCCCGCCCTGGCGCACTACCCTGCGCCGCGCCATGGACGCCTATCAGACCCTGCTCAAGCCGGTGCTTTTCCGCCTCGATCCCGAGGTCGCGCACAACCTGACCATCGCCGGCATGCGCCTGGCCGGCGGCGC
>JACDGQ010000433.1 GCA_013821615.1 Planctomycetota bacterium | reverse complement strand
CGCGTGGTGCACCGCGGCGCGCCGGCGGTGGCGCTGGCCGAACGCGAGCTGCTGCTGCGCCTCGGTCAGCACGCGGTCTTCGCCATCGAACGCGAGCGCGGGCGCTTCACCCTGGTCGCCGAGAGCGCGGACCGCCAGTTCTGGCAGAAGCCCCTCAACGGCGCGCTGCAGCCGTGGTTCGAAGCGCGCGATGACGGCCTGCTGGTGATCGACGACTTCGTCATCCACGCGCTCAGCCAGGAGGGCGAGGCCGCCGATACCGAGCTGTCGGCGCGGCGCAGCGGCGCGGTCGCCGTGCTTGGCCATGGCCGCTTCCTGGTGGTCGCGACCGCCAGCGGGGTGAGCTGCTGGCGGGCGCGTTCCGGCAAGCCGGGCTTCGAGCCGATCACCGAGACCGGCGAACTCGGCGCGCTGCACGCGGTCGCGCTCGCCAGCGACGGCGACCAGCTGCTCAGCGCCGATGCCAGCGGTGCGCTGCGCCTGTGGACGTTGCAGGACGGCATCGCCCAACCCGCCTGGTCGGTGGCGCTGCCGGCCGGGCGCAGCTTCGCGCCCCAGCTCGCGCTCGCGGGCGGCTCCGCAGTCTGCGTCGACGACCAGGGCACCATCCGCATCGTCGAGCGCGCCAGCCACGCGCTGGTGCGCACCATTCCCACCGGCGCGCCACTCGCCACGGTGCCGCGCATCGATGCCGGGCGCATCATCGTCGTCGACGCCGGTGGCGAGGTCGACGGCTACGCGCTGGCGGCGCCGGTCACCACGCCCTGACGTCGCTGATGACGACGGGGGTGGCGCCGGGTGGAGCGGGTGCATCCCCGGACTCGACAGGTACGGGGTGCGGAGTGCGGAGTGGCCGTCTGGCGCAATGGATGCCCAGTCCAGCGCCTGCGCTTCCGCGTATGCACTGCCTGCGCTGACGACGAGCCAAGAGGCTTCCGGACTACGGCCACTCCGCACTCCGCACTCCGCACCTCTCGTTCCGCACCCCGCACCCTGCACCCCGCATTCAGCGACGGCGGCGCGCTCAGGCTTTCCTGCGGTCCCTGTGCTCCGCCAGCGCCGTGCGTACCGCGCGCAGCAGGGTCAGCGAAGTGAATGGCTTCTCGATGAAGCCGATCGCCGCGCCGGGCGCGCCGCGCGGCAGCAGGTCGCGTTGGGCGTGGCCGGACATGAACAGCACCGGTGTCTCCCAGCCTTCGGCGACCAGGCGCGCGGCGAGCTCCTGGCCATCCATCGTCGGCATGACCAGGTCGCTCAGCACCAGGTCGATGCGCCCCGCGTTGGCGCGGTAGAGCGGCAGCGCCTGGGCGCCATCGCTGGCGCTCAGCACCTCGTAGCCATGGCTGGCCAGGATGTCGCAGGTCAGCGCGCGCACGTCCGGGCTGTCCTCGACAACCAGCACGGTGCCGTCGGCCTGGTCGGTGGGCAGGGCCTCCGGCGCGGCGCTGTCGCCTGGCGGCTGGCCCTCGGCGCGCGGCAGCAGGATGGTGAACGCCGCACCGGCGCCGGGCGCGCTGTCGACGCCGATGTGGCCGCCGCTCTGCATGACGATCCCGTAGACCGTCGCCAGGCCCAGGCCGGTGCCCTTGCCGACCTCCTTGGTGGTGAAGAACGGCTCGAAGATGCGGCCCCTGGTCTCGGCGTCCATGCCGATGCCGGTGTCGCGCACGCTCAGGCGAACCCAGTCGCCGGGCTGGTCGGGGATGGCGTCGCGACGCGCGGTCGCCAGGGTCAGGGTGCCGCCGTCGGGCATCGCGTCGCGGGCGTTGACCGCGAGGTTGAGCAGCACCTGCTCGAGCTGGCTGGGGTCGGCGTGGACGATGCACGGCTGATCGCACAGTTGCAGTTCCACTGCGATGCGCGTGTCGAGCAGCCGGCGCAGCATGCGGTAGAGATCGCGCACCAGCACGTTCAGGTCGACGAGTCGCGGCAGCAGCACCTGGCGGCGGCTGAAGGCGAGCAGCTGGCGGGTCAGCCGCGCGGCGCGGCCCGCGGCGGCGAGGATGTGTTCGACCTGGACCCGGCGCGGATCGCCGACCGCGATGCTGGCGAGGTGGATCTCGCCATAGCCGGAGATCACCGTCAGCAGGTTGTTGAAGTCGTGGGCGATGCCGCCCGCCAGCTGCCCGACCGCCTCCATCTTCTGGGCCTGGCGCAGGCGCTCAGCGAGCAAGGCGTTCGCGGTGATGTCCTGGGCTACGCCGATGACGCCGACGATGCGCCCATGCGCATCGCGCAGTGGCTCGAGGCGGTTGCGGTAGAGGTGGTCCTGCCACGCGTTGTCGTAGGTGACGGACTCCCCGGCGAGCGCGCGCAGGTGGTGGGCGATCGGCGCGAAGGACGTGTCGGTGGATTGGAAGAACTCATAGATGGTCAGGCCGACCGCCTGGCCGGGGGACAGGCCGAGGAAGATCAGCCCCGCGCCCTGCGACGAGGTGAAGCGCAGGTCGGCGTCCATGGTCCACAGCACGGCGGGGACCTGCTCGACCAGCCAGCGCAGCGTGGCTTCGGCCTGGGCTTCCGGCAGGGCTGCCGCAGGGGGCTGGTTGGTGCGGTCAGGCGGGGGAGCCATGCCAAGACGCTATGACCACCCCCACGGAGCCAAGCAGCGTTCCCAGGCCTGGGCGGGTTCCGTGCCCGTCAGTCCAGGGTGGCTGCAAGAATTGCCCGACATGATCGGACCAGGGGTATCATCTCTTGGTCGAACACCGGTGGCATCCGCAACTTCCGGCGTCCATGACCGTACAAGGTTACGATGAGCAGACTCCGCCAGCCGACACGCTTCGCACGCTTCCCCGCCCTCTGTGGCGGGTTTTTCGCGTTTTGGGGGTGCCTAACCTTCGACAACGCGGTCTGCGCTGCTGATGATGCGCGTCAGGTTTCGGCCGCCTACGACAAGGACATCAAGGGGCTCATCAAGGTCGCCTGCTACAAGTGCCATGGGCCGGACAAGCAGAAGGGCGATCTCAACCTGTCGACCATCGGCGACGGCGCCGCCGCCCTCGCTGCGCTCAAGACCTGGCACGACGTGGCCGAGAAGGTCCAGGGCGGCGAGATGCCGCCGAAGAAGTCCGAGCCCCTCGCCGCCGCCGACAAGGCCAAACTGCTTGCCTGGATCAAGGCCGCCAAGGCGACCGCGCCCGCCGACCCCGGCCGCGTCACCATCCGCCGCCTCAACCGCGCCGAGTACAACAACGTCATCCGCGACCTCACCGGGCTCGACCTCAAGCCGTCGGCGGAGTTCCCCGAGGACGACGTGGGTGATGGCTTCGACAACATCGGCGACGTGCTGACCATCCCGCCGCTGCTGATGGAGAAGTACCTGATCGCCGCCGACCAGGTGCTCGAGAAGGCGCTGATCACCGAGCAGCCGACCTTCCACGTCGAGGCCGCGCAGTGGAGCGTGCTCGACGACGGCAAGGAGCGCGCGCCGGCCAGCGACGCCAAGAACGTATCCTTCACCGCGCTCGGCGAGGTGCGCGGCTTCATGTCCTTCCCGGTCAGCGGCCGCTACACGGTCAAGATCAAGGCCGGCGGCGAGCAGGCCGGCAACGAGCCGGTCATGCTCGGCGTCAAGATCGACGACAAGCTGGTCGCGCCGGTGAAGGTCCTGCAGAAGTCCGCGTCGGTGGTCAGCGTGGTGATCGACGTCAAGCGCGGCATGCGCCCGGTGGCGATCGCCTTCATGAACCCGTTCAACGAGGCCGACGCGGCCGAACCGCTGCCGCCGACCGCCCCGGCCGCACCCGCCAAGCCGGGCACGGCCAAGCCGGCCCCGCCCGGGGCCACCGCCAAGC
>JACDGQ010000432.1 GCA_013821615.1 Planctomycetota bacterium | reverse complement strand
ACACCCGTTCCCATTCCGAACACGGCCGTTAAGCTCGCCAGGGCCGATAATACTCGCAAGGGGAAGGTAGGTCGTTGCCTGGATTTTTTTCGCCCGCCCGGTTCAGAAGACCGGGCGGGTTTTTTTGCGCTGATTTCATCCGAAATCCCACATCCGCATTGTGAACGTTGATCTTTGAGGTCGCTCCATTCGGTGATGCCGGATGGCTTGCGGTGACCCGGATCATCAGGCAAGCTCGCCAGAGCAGCCCGTCGTGTCTCGGGGGGCAGGCCGTAAGGCCGTTCTTGGGGGGCCGTAGCCCCGCAAGCGAAAGTACTGACGATCGCGCTTCCGGAGACGCCATGGACATCGAGATCTTTTCGCTGTGCGATGCTGCCACCGAACAGGGCGGCAAGCTCAGTCTGCTGGGCAGCTTCGACAGCATCTACGCCAAGGCCACCCAAGCGCCGATCGTCCATCCGGATTGCTCGCTGGTGCTGCGCATCCGCTTTTCGCGCATCGAATACGGCGCGCACTCGCTGCGTGCACGCATCATCACGTACGACGGCAAGGACATCGTCAGCCCGCTCGAGACCGGGATCCGCGTCGACTTCGGCACCAGTGACCTGGACTACTTCCTGTTCAACTCGGTGATCCGCATCCGCGACCTGACCTTTCCGGGGCCCGGCAAGTACCGCATCGATCTGGCCGTCGATGGGAAGCTCGAACGCCAACTGCCGCTCACGGTGGCCACGGTCTGAATGGGGCGTGGGAGTCGCTTCGCGCCGGTCAGTGCGGTTCCACCACGGCGGTGACAGGGTGCGGCCTGCGCTTGCCCACTGCGCGGCGGGATGAGACTCGGGGCATGCCCGTGCCGCCCCGCGTCGCAGCCTGCCGCCCATCATGACCCGCAGGAAGCGTTGGATCATCGCGGTGGTGGTGCTACTCGGCCTGCCCTTGGCTCTCGCCGGCGCGGTATGGTGGGCGCTCGCCACCAACCAGCTCGGCAGGCTGATCGAGCACGGCTTTCATGACCGGCTGCACGGGTATGCGCGCATCGGCCAGGTCGAGTTCGTCAGCAGCACCGAAGTGGTGGTCCATGGCGTGACGATCAGTCAGGAGCGCGGTGGTCCCGCCGCGGCCATCGTCGACCGGGTGGTGGTCAGCGGACCGGTGCTCACCGGGCACATCGACACGCTGACGCTGGAAAGTGTGCACCTGCTGCTGAACGCGCGCAACCTGCGCTTCCTGCACGGGCTGATCCTGACCGAGAATTCCTATCCGGCGGCGCCGCCCTACCGGCCCCTGCGCCTGGTGATCAGCGGCGAGGCGCAGATCGACGGGCGTCCGCGCCTGACCGGGATCAGAGCCGACATTGCGGCGCTGGGACCGGCGGTGTCGGGGACCGCGACCTGCCAATTGAACGGCAATGCGCTCGAGGTCGCGATCGCCACCGATACGGTCGCGGGCGAGCGATTCTATCGCATCGGCCTGCCCAAGGGCCTGATCGAGGTCCGGCCGCTGTGCGACGACCTCGCCGCGTTGGGCCTGGTGAAGCGGGTGGCCGACGACTCCTGGCCCTGGATCCCGCCGCTGGTCGACGTGGGCGGCTCGGTGGTGGTCGCGGACAATCCGGCGCAGCATTTCACCGGCGACCTGAAGCTGGCGTGGAACGGCGGCGGCGCGACCGCGGCGCTGATCCTCGATCGCGAGCGCCTCAAGCTCGACCGCATCCATCTCAAGGACGAGGCGATGGGCCGGCTCGACGGCAGCCTCGCGATCAACCTCGTTGAAAACCTCGTCGATGTCACCGCCTCGAGCTGGCACCCCGGTCCGCGCATCGCGCTGCCGACGCGCATCCCGGTCGATGCCATCCTCGCCGTCATGCCCCAGGCGACCATGCACCTCGCGCCGCTGCCGTCGGGTTGGAGCATCAAGGCCGAGTTGAGCGGCACGGGGCAGGCGACGATCACCTGGAAGCCGGACACGCCGCTGCTGGTCGAAGGCAAGGTCGTGCCGCTGTCGTTGCTCCAACCGTTCCTGCCCGGTGAGGTCAATCTCGCCGCCGGGCGTGCGCTCACCCTGCGCGTGGTGGTCGACGATGACATCCGCGAGTTTATCGCCGAGGTCGAGCAGATGCGCGTGCTGTATCGGGGCTGGGCGTTCGGCACTGTTGACGGCAAGGTCACGCTACGGCCCAAGGGCGCGGATTGGGAGAGCGAGGCGCTGCTTACCGGTGTCGGCACGCTGCGCTGGGCCGGCAACGGTGCCCAGAGCACGCTCGCCGTCGACTTGCCGGCGGTCGAAGCGTTGCTCGTCCGCCTCAAGGGGCCGACCAGCCTGCCCGATCTGCGCGGCGGGCTGGTCTTCTCCACTACCCTGCATCCCGACGGCGAGGTCTTCGGGGGCACGCTCACCGCGGCCAAGCTTACCGGGCTCGAACTTCCAGACATGCTGCGCCAGTTCGATGCAGATACGCATGGCGAGTGGACCTGGCGCAGCAACCGCCTCAGCACCCATCTGCTCGGGCAGGTCCACCGCGGCGAACTGCGCCTGCCCAACACCTGGTTGGCGCTGGCGCCTCGGCGGCCGATCTTCAATGCCACGCTGGAGATCGCCGGCGGCGTGCTGCGCAGCGAGGAGATCCTGGTGCGCGCCACCGACGAGCAGGGTGAACCGCTGCCCGATGGCTATTCGGCCGGATTGCGCGGGTACTTCTCGGCGACCGACCTGCGCGGCGCGGTCAAGGGCGTGATCGACCACTGCGACCTCGCATGGTCGAGCACGCTGATGCCCATTCCCGACGGCAAGGTCCATGGCGAGTGCGCCGTGACTTTCACGGCGGCGCTGGAGAAGGACGGCATCGCGAGCATCGAGGGCTTCTTCCTGCCGCTTGATGCCGACTTCACCCTCGGCGCCAACCTGCGCGCGAGCGGCATCAAGGGGACGGTGAAGTTCGCGCTGGAGAGGCCGAAGCCGTAAAGGCGCGAGACGCGAGACTCGAAACCCCGGACCAGAGACAGTCAGCGGGTCTCGCGCACACGATAGCATCGAGAGATGCGCTGCTGACAGCGTCTCGCCCAACCCTAACGGGGGCGGTCCTGGCGATGGCGGGGCACGCGCTACGCTGCGCATCCAACCCTTATGCGCAGGAGGTCCCGCGTGCATCATCCCGTCAGCTCCCAGGCCGAGATCGAGGCGCTGCTCGCCAGCACCACGCCGGCGTGGCTGCTCAAGCATTCGCTCACCTGCGGCACCAGCGCGGCGGCGCTCGACGAGTTCGACGCCCACCTCGCGGCGCACCCCGAGCAGCAGGCCGGGCTGCTGGTGGTGCAGACGCAGCGGCCGCTCTCGAACTGGGTCGCGACGCGATTCGGCTACGTCCATCAGAGCCCGCAGCTCTTCCTGCTGCGCGCGGGCGCGGTGATCTGGCAGGGCAGCCACTGGTCGATCACGGCTGGGGCGATGGCGGAGGCACTGCGCAAGGCGGCGTGAGGGCTCGCTTCTCGCTTCTCGCTTCTCGCTTCTCCGCCCACTCCTCCCCTCCGGGTTCACCGATGCATGCCATCTATCTTCACGGATTCGGCTCCGGTCCTGCGACTGCGAAGGGCGTCGCTCTCGGCAAGCGGCTGGCGGGCGCGGTGACCTCGTATGCGATCCCCGACCTCGAGGCCGGGGACTTCTTCTCGTTGACCCTCGAGCGCATCGCCGAGCGCGCGGCGGCGGCGGTGGCGGCGCTGCCGGCTGATGGCCGTGGTGTGCTGCTGATCGGTTCCAGCCTGGGTGGCTACACCGCGGCGCTGCTCGCAGCGCAGGGC
>JACDGQ010000431.1 GCA_013821615.1 Planctomycetota bacterium | reverse complement strand
CGCCCGGACTGCGGTGCGAAGAGGCCGCCTCCACCACCGCCGCCGCCGCCCGCGCCACGGGAGTCGGTCCCGGCATCGTCGCCACCGCTACCACCACCACCGCCGCCACCGCCGCCGTTGGTTCCTGTTCCACCGCCGCCACCTGTCGATTGGCTGTGCCAATCGGCTGCCGGCAGCCATGGGGATCCAGCTACCCCCGAATCGCCGGTGCGACCCGGGAGCGCCGGTTGGCCATCGCCTCCACGTCCGGAAGGCGTGGCACCGCCACCGAAACCTCCAGTCGCGCTCGACCTTCCCGTGCCATCCAGGCCGTTCTCACCGGCAGCGCCTGGAGTCGCGTTGAAATTGGATGTGAAAACGCTTTGCGAGGTGTCCATCGCACCACCGCTGCCACCGGCGCCGCCGCGGGCCAGTCCGGTGCTCGTCCCCGCGCGACCACCTGGTGTGCGTTGGTCGCTGAAGGCGAGCGATTCCTGGACGGCATCATTACCAGTTCCGCCATTCATCGCCGGCAACGCAGGCGCGGCGTCGACACCAGCGGCCCCCTGGGATCCGGGCAGGCCATTCCCAGCGATCACCAGCACGCCATCCAGCGTCAGTTCCCCCGCTTCGACCAGGATGGCGATGGCATTTGGTGCCCCCACGGCGCCATCTCCGCTGCGCACGGTGAGGTCGCGCAGCGTGCCGCCCGACTGCGCCGTCCGGCAGGCGATCGCAACCGACGCCAGCAGACCGGGCGTCGCCACGCCGGTGATGGTGACCAGGGCCGGGGTCTGCGCGGCGAAGGTCCAGTCGTTGGCATACCCTCCGCTCACCACGATGCCCGCCTGGGGTGTGACCAGTTCGCGGTAGATGCCCATCTGGACGCGCACCTCGTGGGCGCCCGCGGCCTGGGCCAGTGCCAGCCCGCGCATGATGGTCAGGCACGGCGACCCCGGCTCGAGTCCGCTCGCGGCATCGCTGCCCGTGGTTGCGACGAAGATGGCGTCCTGCGCGAGAAGGGTGCGCGTCGGCACGACCGACAGCAGGACGCTCACAAGCGCCAGTCTGCCCGCGCGCAACCAAGGTCCGGCGGTCAGGTGGGGGAAGCCCATGATGTGCCCTTCGTTGCGGTGAAGACTGCGGCGTGATGGAGCTGAGAGCGCCGTAACGGTGGCAAAGACTCTGCCAACGAATGGCGACGTTGATATTCAGCCACCGTGCACGAGTCAAGTGATGAAATAAGTCGTTGTGCAAGGCGTCCGTGCGGCGACGGCTTGAGCGGGATGCATGCCGGTCGGCGTGAGACCCTTCAATCCTCGTCTTCGACCCAAATCCCAACCGCCACGTTCCCCGCGACGATGATGATGCCGGCGTCGTAGCTCGCACCGGTCGCGGCGTTGGCCGAGCCCGCACTGAAGTCCTTGTAGCCGTCGTGGCTGACCAGGTTGGTGAACCAGGTCGCGTCGTCGTAGCCGGAGACCACCTCGGCGAGCGCGCGGCGATCGAAATTCAGCGCGGCGCCGTACGCCAGGTCGGCGCCGAGCAGGTGCTTGAGGATGCGCGTGGCCTCGGCCTCGGTGATGCCGGTGTAGAGCTCGTCATCCTCGGCCAGGCCGAGGCGCGCGGCGATCGTGCCGATCGGATCCGATTCGTGGCGCCGGGTGTAGCCGATGCGCAGGTGGCCGGAGTCGCGGTCTTCGATCAGTTTGTGGATGGCATTGATCATGGGCGACTTCTCTGGGGTGAGGACGAAGCGCGTAACCGTGACCGCGAAAACGAAGAAGCCCCGACTTTCGCCAGGGCTTCCTCTGAACTCAGGGAGCTCGTTTTTTGAGGCGCCACCCAGAATCGAACTGGGGTGCACGGATTTGCAATCCGCTGCGTAGCCACTCCGCCATGGCGCCGTGGCACCGCGCTGAAGCGCGGTGAGGTGGACTCAGGCCTAGGGCTTCGGCTTGGCCGGGGTCACGGCCTTGACCGCGGGCTTGGCCTCGGGCTTGACCTTTGGGGCGATCGCGCTCGGCTCGGGCTTGACCTTGCTCGGCTTGACCACCCAGCCGCGCTTGATGGCGCTGGTCGAGACGTAGACGCGCTGGATCTTGCCGTCGATGACGATGCGCAGCTTCTTGAGGTTGGGCTTCACGGCGCGCTTGGTGCGGCCCTTGATCTTGTTGCCCACGCCGCCGTCGCGACGGGCACCCTTCTCGGAACGGGTCCAACCGGTGATGGTCTTGCGGCCAGTGAAATGACAGACGCGGGGCATGGCGACCTCAATGGGAACAGGGCTTATGCTGGAGGGGTGGAAGCATAGAGAGGGAAGCGGGGGGTCAAGGAATGACTGGGGCCCCCGGCAGCAACAGCATAGCGTCGCCATAGCTGAAGAAGCGATACCGCTCCGCGATGGCCTGGGCGTAGAGGTGGTGCAGGCGCTCCACGCCGGTCAGGCAGGCGACCAGCATGAGCAGTGACGAGCGCGGCAGGTGAAAGTTGGTCATCAGGCCGTCGACCACGGCCAAGCGTTGCGGGGGGTGGAGGAAGATCCGCGTCCAGCCGTCGAATGCGGCCAGGCCAGCGGGCTGGGCGGCGGCGCTCTCGAGCGTGCGTACGACCGTGGTGCCGACGGCTATCACCCTGCCGCCCCGTGCTTTGCACTCCTGGATCGCGGCGACGGTGGCGGCGGGGCAGGTGCAGTGCTCGGCGTGGATGCGGAAGTCCTCCAGGCGTTCGCAGTCGACCGGTTTGAAGGTGCCGGGGCCGATGGCGAGCTCGACGAAGGCGGTGGCGACGCCCTGGGCGGCGAGGCGTGCCAGCAGCGCGGCGGTCAAGTGCAGGCTGGCGGTCGGTGCGGCCACCGAGCCGGGGCGGTCGGCGAATACCGTCTGGTAGCGCTCGCGGTCGGCCGGGCGGTCGGCGCGGCGGATGTAGGGGGGCAGGGGCATGTGCCCGATGCGTTCGGCCAGGGCCAGCACCGCAACGCCGGGCGGGAAGGCCAGGGTGCGTTCGCCGTCGTCGGCGCAGGCGGTGACCTCGACGGTGACGACGTCCGCTGGCCCGCCCAGCGCGATGCGCGTGCCGCTGCGCACCTTGCCGCGCACCAGGCAGCGCCAGCGTTCGCCGGAGGCGGCGTCGCCGGGCGCCTCGGGCTCGGGATGGATGAGCAGTACCTCGACCTCGCCGCCGCTGTCCTTGTGCCCGAACAGCCGCGCCGGGATGACGCGCGTGCGGTTGAGCACCAGCAGATCGCCCGCGCGCAGGTGGTTTGTCAGATCGCCGACGTGCTGATGCAGCGCAGCTCCGCCGGTGCAGCCGGCCACCAGCAGCCGTGCGGCATCGCGCGGCTCGATCGGCTCCTGCGCGATCAGCTCCTGCGGCAACTGGTAGTCGAAGAGCGCGGTGTCCATCGCCGGGCGCTCACCCCATCTGCGCGATCATCGCCGCCTTGTACGACGGGTCGGTCGTCAGCGACTCGCCGAAGCGCGCCTTGGCGGCGGGCTCGTCGCCGCGCGCGCGCGGCGATGCCGCGGTAGAAGGCGATCTCGGCGCGCTGGCGGCGGGTCAGGCGAGTATCAGCGGCGGCGCGTTCGAGCAGGCCTTCGCCGCGCGCGGGATCGTCGCCGTTGCGGTAGGCCATCATGGTGTGGAACTGGCCGGACTGGAGCAGGCTGGCGCCGTGCCCCGGGTCGATGGCCAGGGCGCGTTCGACGGCCTGGCGCGCGGCGTCGAAGCAGTCGCCCTTCTCGAGCACCGAGGCGATGCCGCGGCTGGCGGTGATCAGGGTCGCGGCGAGCTGGCACCAGGCCTCGGGCGCATCCGGTTGC
>JACDGQ010000430.1 GCA_013821615.1 Planctomycetota bacterium | reverse complement strand
CCGCCAGGCCGCGTGGAACGCGTTCTGGACGGCGCACGGTGACGCCTTCCGCGCCGACCTCGCCGTCGCCTGCACCGAGCTCGGCCTGCGCCCCGCGGCCTTCGCCGCCAGCCTGGCGCGCTACCAGCCGGTGGCGGAGCCGATCCCGCTCACCATCGCCGACTGGGACGGCACGCCGCTGACTCTGGCGCTGGCCGGATTGCTGCACCACGGTGACGGCGCCTGGCAGGCCGCCTCGCCCGTCGACCGCCTGAGCCGACCCGAAACCATCGCCCTGCCAGCGCGCGTCGCCGAGCTCGCACCCGGACCGGTGTGGGTGGCGACGCGCATCCACATGGCCGAGCGCCTGGTCGCGGTGCTGAGCAGCGATCTCGCGCGGCGCGGGCTGCTGATCGCGCTGACCGTCACCGTGGCGGTGGTGCTGCTGGTGCGCCGCGCGCGCCCGTGCCTGGCGATACTGCTGCCGCCGGCCGTGGCGCTGGCCTGGACCTTCGGCCTGCTCGGCTGGATGGGCGAGGAGCTGACCCCCTTCTCGGTGCTGGTCGCGGCCTTCGTCGGCGGCATCGGCATCGACTGCGCGATCTTCCTCGCCCAGGGCGAGCAGCGCGCGCGCCTGGTCTCGCCGGTGATCGCTTGCATCGCCACCGCCATCGCCGGCACCAGTACGATGATCGTGGCGCACCACCCGCTGCTCGCGGGCGTGGGCCTGACCCTGACCATCGGCATGGGCTCGTGCCTGGTGGCGTGCCTGCTGCTGACGCCGGCGTTGGCGGGCAAGGGCGCACCACCCGCGTGAGTCGAAACCGCCTGTGCACACCCCGTCGTCCCGCCGTGGACCGCCAGCCACGCCGGGCCTTCCATCCTTTTCCCTGACGCCAGGATCGCGCTTCATCCCTTCCGCCCCGGAGCCGCCCATGCCCAAGACCATCGTCATCGCCATCCTGTTGGGTTCGCTGGTCACCGGCGTCGTGCTGGCCCTGACCATGGGCAGGAAACCCGCCGAAATCGCGGCTGCGCCGGCCGTGGCTCCGGCTGCGGCTTCTGCTCCTGCTCCGGTCGCGCCTGCTCCCGCGTCCCCCAGCGCGGTCGACAGCGCAGCCGCCGCGGCAGCCGATCTCGCCGCGACCGCCGCAGCCGCCGCGGCGAAGGCCAAGGCGGAAGCCGAGGCGCTTCTCGCCAAGGCCACCGCCGAGGCCCAGAAGGCTGCTGCCGACGCGCAGACAGCTGCGCAGGCCGCCGCCGACTCGGCCACCGCCAAGGCCGCGCAAGACGCCGCCAATCAAGCCCTCGCCAAGGCCGAGGCCGCAGCCGCCGAGGCCGCCGCTCAAGCGCAGGCCGCCGCGCTCAAGGCCAAGGAGACCGCCACCGATGCCCTGCTCAGGGGTGGAATCGCGGGCCGTCCCGCCACGCCGGCCCCGACCGATCCGACCACGCCCGCCGCCAAGGTCGACGTGCAGCGGTTCAAGGAAGTGCCGACATTGCAAGACCCCCAATCGCGCCCCGGCACGACCACGCCGGAAGCCGCGCCCGCGCAGAAGTAGTCGCGAGTCTCGAGTCTCGAGTCTCGAAGCTGCCCTCCCCCGCAGAGTGCAGCAAGCGCAAACGGCAGTACGTCACAAGCCCGGATCGCGGAACCTCGCGCCTCGCGCCTCGGGTCTCAAGCCATCACCCCCAGCAACGCGTATCCCGCCGCCTGCATCCCCGTCAACACGGTGTTCAGGAATGCGACCGCCGCCGGCATTCCGGTGTAGAGCACCATCAGCGAGACCACGATCTTCACGGCGAAGCTGACGTGCATGATGTTGATCTGCGGCACGGCGCGCGTGGCGATGCCCTCGGCCAGGGTCAGGGCCATGATCGTCGCGAGCACCGGGAAGCTGAGCGCCACCGCGATCACCGACATCTGGCGCAGGCCGTCGGCGAGCGCCATCTGGAAGCCGCCGGTCAGCTGCCAGCCGCCGAGTTGCACGACGTCGTAGCTGCGCGCGATGGCGGCGAAGAAGAAGTGGTGCCCGTCACCGGCCAGGAAGAGCAGGATGAGCAGCCCCTGCATGACGTCGCCGAGCGGCGAGACCGAGGCCTGGGTGTCGGGATCGAAGTTCTCCGCCGCCGAGAAACCGGCATGGCGGTTGATCAACTCTGCGCCGAAGCGCACGCCCTGCACGTACAGCGTCAGGAAGAAGCCGAGGCTGAGCCCGACCATGGTCTCGCGCAGCAGCAGCAGCACGAAGGTGCCGTCCATAGCGATCGGATGCTGGTGGCTGAGCGCCGCGGGCAGCACGATCCCGGTCACCGCCATCGCCAGCAGGGTCTTCACCGTCACCGGCGCATAATTGTCGCCGATCACCGGCGAGGCCAGGAACAGCGCCGCCACGCGCGCGAACACCAGGATCGCCGCGGGCACCATGGCGAAGAGAGCGTTGAGCGGGGTGAGGTCCATTTTCGCGGGCTGATGGCTGATGGCTGATGGCTGATGGCTGATGGCTGATGGCTGATGGCTGACGGCTGACGGCTGACGGCTGACGGCCTTGTATCGCGAAGCTTGAAGCTACGCAGCTTTCTCGACGCAGTTCACAGCGCGCCGAAGCGCGGCAGGCCGCCGAAGATCAGCACGCCGTACTCGGTCAGGGTGCGCAGCATCCACGGGCCGGTGATGACCAGCACGGCGACGATGGCGAAAAGCTTCGGGACGAAGGACAGGGTCTGCTCCTGGATCGAAGTCACCGCTTGCAGCAGGCCGACCACCAGACCGACCACCAGTGCGGCGCCCAGCACCGGCAGGGACAAGATGATGCTCACGTAGAGCATCTGGCGCAGGGTCTCCATGAAAACGTCATCGGCCATGAGAAGACTCCAGTCCGGAAGTCGGCTGGGATTGCCCCGGTCCGGAAGTCCGGAAGTCCGGAAGTCCGGAAGTCGGATACAGACGGCCGACCGCCGTCCCCGCTCGTTCGTGCTTCAGCGCGTTCATTCTACTCACCCCCATGATCCTGTTCATCGACCCTTGTTCTCCTTTTCCCAGGCTGTCCGACTTCCGGACTTCCGGACTTCCGGACCTCCGGACTCCCCGCCTACCCATACGACGCCACCAATCCCTGCATCAGCAACGTCCAGCCGTCGACCAGCACGAAGAGCAGGATCTTGAAGGGCAACGACACCACCACCGGGGGCAGCATCATCATGCCCAGCGCCATCAGCACCGCGCTCACCACCAGGTCGATGACCAGGAAGGGCAGGAAGATGATGAAGCCCATCTGGAAAGCGGTCTTCAGTTCGCTGGTGACGAAGGCCGGCACCAACGTGGTGAAGGAGACCTCAGCGATGCTGTGCGGGCGGGTCTCGCCGGCCAGGCGGATGAACAGCGCCAGGTCGTTCTTGCGCGTCTGCTTGGCCATGAAGTCGCGCAGCGCGTCCTTGGCGCGCTCGATCGCGACCTGCTGGGTGATCGCCTGGGCCATGAACGGCTGCACCGCGTCCTCGTTCATGCGCTTGATGGTCGGCGCCATGATGAACAGGCTGAGGAACAGCGCGAGCCCGACCATCACCTGGTTGGGCGGCAGGGTCTGGGTGCCGAGCGCGCGGCGCAGGAAGCCGAGCACGATGACCACGCGCGTGAAGCTGGTCATCATCATCAGGAAGCCGGGCGCGATCGAGAGCACGGTGATGATCAGCAGCATGCTGACCGCGGTGCTCATGCCGCGCGGATCCTTGCCGTCGCCGGTGGCGATGGTCAGCCCGTTCGGGCCCACCGCGATGTGCGGCAGCGCGCCGACCAGACCGGGCGCCGTGTGCGCATCCAGGA
>JACDGQ010000429.1 GCA_013821615.1 Planctomycetota bacterium | reverse complement strand
CCGCGTCAGGAGCAGCGTGGCGACGGTCGCCAGGGCTTCGACCAGCCGCGCCAGGGTTTCGAGCCGCGCGGCAATTTCGCCCAGGGCCAGGGCCCTGGTCAGGGCCCGCGCCCCGGCCAAGGCGGCCAGGGCGGCCAGGGCGGCCAAGGTGGCCAGGCCAACCCGAACGACCGCGCGCCGGTCAAGCTCGACCTCGACGACTACCTGCGCCGCACCCTGCCCGATCTCCAGGGCGAAGCCGACAAGTACGACGTCCGCGACGTCAAGTGGCTGAAGAAGCACGATCTGATCTGCGAGATCCTGCGCCGCGTCGCCGCCGGCCGCGCCGACGAGATCCTGGTCGAGGGCCACATCGAACTGCTCAAGGGCGAGCAGGCCTACATCCGCTCGCCGCTCAACAACTACCTGCCGGTGAACACCGACACTTTCATCGCGAACCCGCAGATCCGCCGCTACGGCCTCAAGGCCGGCATGCACGTCACCGGCTCGGCGCGCGCGCCGCGCGGCAACGAGCGCTGCCCGCAGCTGCTGAACATCTACACCGTGATGGGCGAGCCCGAGAACAAGCGCACCGCGGTGCAGGACTTCGAGCACCTCACGCCGCTGCACGCGCACGAACGCCTGTTCATGGAGCTGGCGAACGACCCGACGGATTATTCGCTGCGCATCATCGACCTGGTCGCGCCGATCGGCAAGGGTCAGCGCGGCCTGATCGTCGCCCAGCCGAAGTGCGGCAAGACCGTGTACATGACCAAGATCGCCAAGGCGATCACCACCAACAACCCCGAGGTCGAGCTGATGGTGCTGCTCGTCGACGAGCGCCCCGAGGAGGTCACCGACATGCAGCGCAGCGTGCGCGGCGAGGTCGTCGCGTCGACCTTCGACCAGCCCGCCTCGCGCCACGTGCAGTGCGCCGAGATGGTGATCAACAAGGCCAAGCGCCTGGTCGAACGCGGCCGCGACGTGGTCATCCTGCTCGACTCGATCACCCGCCTGGCGCGCGCCTACAACAGCGAGGCGCCCAACTCCGGGCGCATCCTCTCGGGCGGCATCGACTCGAACGCGCTGATCAAGCCCAAGCAGTTCTTCGGCGCAGCGCGCAAGATCGAAAACGGCGGCTCGCTGACCATCCTCGCCACCGCCATCGTCGACACCGGTTCGTTGATGGACACGGTGATCTTCGAGGAGTTCAAGGGCACCGGCAACATGGAGCTGGTCCTCGACCGCCGCCTGGCCAACCGCCGGGTCTTCCCCGCGGTCGACTGCGCCCAGTCCGGCACGCGCAAGGACGAGCTGCTGATCAAGAACGACGACGAACTGCGCCGCGTGTGGGCGCTGCGCAAGTTCCTCGCCGACCGCAACGGCGCCGACGCCATCGACTTCCTCAAGTCGAAGCTCAAGAACTCGAAGACCAACATCGAGTTCCTGCTGACCATCGACCCGGATCGGCTGTCGAGCTGGTGATTGGGGCTGATGGCTGATGGCTGATGGTCCGAGCCCGCTCCGCGGGCTCGGACCATACTCAGTTGGTTGACATCGCTGACTCGCGTCGCGCCTCTCGCTGTCAGCTGTCAGCTTTCCAGCCAGCTGCTCCTGGCGCCGTCGTCGGGCTTGGCGAGCGTCCGGTTGATCCCGGCGAAATTCTCGCGCTGTTGCGCGACGCCGGTCATGCTTGGGATCGGGGCCACGCGGGATTACGCCGAGCTGCAGGACCTTGGTCTGGAGAAGCCTGGCGTGCAGGCCGGCGATTCGTCACGCGCCGAGGCTCTACCGCCGCAGCGGCGCGCGTCGGATCAGAAGCGGTAGCCCAGCTGCACGGACACCGTCGCGCCGTCGGTCCTCACCAGGGTGTCCTGGTTGACGCCGCCAGTCGTCTGCGACTGCTCGGCGCGCGTCCACAGGTAGGCGTACGAGACGCCCAGCTGCCAGCGCGACTCCGAGGTCCAATAGATGCCGAAGCGGCCGCCGTACTCGCTGTAGCGGCCCAGGCCGGTGCCCGAGTTCATCTGGGTCACGCCCAGGCCGAACAGCGGGTTGACCTCGAGATGGAAGTGCGGCGCCAGCACCCAGCCGAGACCGAAGTGCGCGGTGATCGCGTAGCTGACCACGTCGAGCTGGGGCTGGCTGACGCTGGCGTCCTGGATGTAGCGGTTGCGCGAGAGCTCGAGGCCCCAGATCCAGCCGCCATCGTTGTCGAGCTCGCTGAGCGGCAGCATCCACTGCACCGAGGTGCGCCCGGTGAGATCGAACTGGCCGCGCTTGCGGAAGGTGGTGACGCCGTTGGTCTGGGTCTCGGTGTTGGACGAGATCGGCAGCAGGCCGAAGCCGAGGCGCACGTCGTTGAGGGTCAGGCCGCCCGACTCGCCGATGACGTCCTGTGCGGCGTGCGCCGGAACGCTGGCGAACATGAGCAGTCCGGCGACGATCGTCCCGATAGTGGATGCGCGCAGCATGGCGGTGGTCATGGCCGCGTTTCTAGGGCCGACCGCATCCACCTCAAGGACGACCCATGGAGCCGCCCGGGCACCCCCCTCCCGCGCGTGGCACACCGTACCGTCCTTGCTAGCGGCGGTCCGCGCTGACGCCATCCAGGTGTATGGCCGCAGAGACGCAGAGTGCCAGAGAGGGCCGCAGAGACGAGGAGAGGAAAAGGAAAAGGAAGCGGGCCCGGAATCAGCCAACTTGGGTAGCAATGCGAGAGGTTGTCCATCCCGGTGGCCCCTCTGCGGCCCTCTCTGGCACTCTGCGTCTCTGCGGCGATGACCCTCGGAGAGCGGTTTGACCCTTGGACCAGCCGAACCCTACGGCGCCGGGGTCAGACGGGCGGCGGGGATGACCTCGCACTCCTGGCTGGGGCTGGTCCAGCTGAGCTTGAGGAGCATGCCCGAGCGCGGCTGGTTGTACTCCAGGCGCAGGGCGTAGCGGTGGCCGGCCTGCAGGGCGATGGCGCCGGTCTTCTCGCACACCGCGCAGTGGCCCCAGTCGTCGATGATGGCGTGGTCGTCGATGAACAGGCGCAGGCCGCTGTCGCTGCGCGTGTAGAACGAGTAGCGCTCCGAGAAGCGCGGCTCGATGGTGCCCGTCCAGCGCACCGAGAAGCGCGACGGGCGCATGTCATCCTGCCAGGGCGTGTCGAAGCCGAGATCGAAGCTGAGCGAGGAGTCGACGCGCGTGAACATCGTCGGCGGGGTCAGGTCGAGGTTGCCGAAGTACTCGCCCTTGAGGCCGTGGCCGCGCTCGACCAGCACCGACGGCGCGCTGACGATCGATTTGGCGACGAGCTCGCCCTTGGAGCCGTACGGGATGGTGGCGTACTCGCCGGCGCCGACCTCGATGCCGGTCGGCTCGTCGCGGCGGGTCAGCCCGACGCGCCCGCGCTCGACCTCGAGGCGGGTCGCCATCGGCGTCACCTCGAGGGTGATCCTGGTGCCCAGCACGGTGGCCGCCGCGGTGGGCGTGGTGAAGACCATGCGCCGCTCGGGGGCCTGCTTGGCGATGTCGGCGGTCAGGCTGCCGCTGGCGATGTGCACGCGCTTGCCGAGCTTCTCGGGCTGGGTGAGGGTGACCTCGCTGGCCGGCGCGATGTCGAGCATGGTGCCGTCGGCGTAGCGCACGCGCGCCCACGAACCCGGCGGCACCGAGACGGTGTCGCCACCCTGCAGGGCCTGGCCGTTGACGATGTCGAGGCGCTGGTCGCCGCGCTGGATGCGCGCCGCGGCGTCGGCGACCGCGACCGTGGCGATGCCCTCGCTGCGCGCGCCCTGGACCAGCGGCAGCAGCCAGCCCCACGCGAGCAGCGCGCAGGCGG
>JACDGQ010000428.1 GCA_013821615.1 Planctomycetota bacterium | reverse complement strand
CCCCCGCGCTGCCCGCGCCCGGCGCACGCGCGCAGACGCGCAGTCGGCTGTCGAGCACCACCGCGACCTGGGTCGCGGCCTCGCGGTCGGCGAGGTGCGGGTCGCAGAGCCACCACGCCAGCGCGGCGGCGGCGAGCAGCTCCAGCCACATGCTGGCGCGGTTCAGCACGCGTTGGCGGGTGCGCCCGGCGGCGACGGTGCGCACCTGGGCGCCGTAAAGAAACAGCGCGCTGACCGGACGCGGCCGGAAACGGCGGCGGAAGACGTGCACCGCGACGATCGCGGGCAGGGCGGCGAGGGCGAGCAGGCCGAGCGGAGCGCCGAGGATCATGGGCGTCCGGCGTTGGCGGTGTCAGGCTGCATGCGATCGGCTCCGCTCGCCATGCTGCAGAGGCGACTGCAGTGACGCAGTGAACCGCAGAGGACCGCAAACGACGGCTGGGCAGGAGTTGGTGACCGCGTGCCCATCGCCATGGGGGCATGGTGCAGGGCGCGCCGTCCGGCTCAATGGCCGCCTTGCTGCCCGTCCAGGCGCCGGCCGCCGGCACCATCATCCCACATCTGGAGACACGCCTTGCTGCGGCCTTTCGGTTCACGGGTACGATGGCGGTCCGGTGAATGGCTGATGGCCCAGGTCCATGCACTGTGAGCGCTGGCCTGGCGGCCAGCGGGCCGCTGACGGCTGGCGGCTGACGGCTGGCGGCTTGTATGCTGGGGTCGCGGGTGGAATTCTGAGCGACGTCCCTGATGACGGGATGCACTCACGGGACCGCAGGCCGTCAGCCGCCAGCCGCCAGCCGCCAGCCGTCAGCCCTCAGCCGTCCCTCGCTCCATCCTTCTCCAAGGTCCAGGCTTGCAGCCTTGCCACGCCAGCGGCCGCGGGAATAGTGCGCGGCCCGCGTTGTCCGGAAACCCGACCATGCCGACGTCCCTGCGCATCCTCCACGTGGCCAGCGAGATGGTGCCGTTCATCAAGACCGGCGGTCTGGCCGACGTGGTGGGGGCCCTGCCCAAGGCGCTGAACGGGCTCGGCCACGATGCGCGCGTCGCCATTCCGCTCTACCGCAGTGTGCGGCGCAAGGCCGAGGCGCTCGGCCTGACCTGGAGCGAGCATCCGCTGGTCATCGAGGCGGGCGGCGTCGACCACCGCGTCGGCGTGGGCACGGTCGAGCTCGATGGCACCACCGTCTACCTGCTCGCTTGCGACGAACTTTTCGACCGCGACGGCATCTACGGGCCGAGCGCGGGCATGGACTACGACGACAACGCACGCCGCTACGCGGTGTTCAGCAAGGCGGCGCTGGCCCTGCCCGGCATGCTCGGCTGGGTGCCGCACTTCATCCACGCCCACGACTGGCAGACCGGCCTGATCCCGGCCCTGCGCGAGCGCGGTTTCCAGCGCACCCTGCCCGCGACGCGCACCGTTTTCACCATCCACAACATCGCCTACCAGGGCGCGTTCTGGCACTTCGACATGAAGCTGACCGGCCTCGACTGGTCGCTGTTCAATCCGCTGCACCTCGAGCACTACGGCCGCCTCAACTGCCTCAAGGCCGGGGTGGTCTTCGCCGACCGCGTCACCACCGTCAGCCGCCGCTACGCCGAAGAGATCCAGCTGCCCGAGTTCGGCTCCGGCCTGGACGGGGTGATGCGCGCAAACGCCTTCAAGCTGCGCGGCATCACCAACGGCATCGACACCGCGGAGTGGAATCCGTGGACCGACGAGGCGCTGCCGACGCGCTTCGACCTGCGCCGCCCCGGCGGCAAGCGCGCCTGCAAGGAGGAGCTGCGCACCGAGCTCGGCCTGGTGGCGGCCGGGCAGCCGGCGCTGGTCGCGGTGGTCAGCCGCCTGGTCGAGCAGAAGGGCATCGACCTGGTGGTCGCCGCGGTCGAGCCGTACATCCTCGCCGGGCGCATGCAGCTGGTCGTGCTCGGCTCGGGCGACACCCACCTCGAGCACCGCCTGCGCCAGCTCCAGACCCGCCATCCCGGCTGGGTGCACGCCTGGTTCGGCTACAACGAAGAGCTCGCGCACCGCATCATCGCCGGCGCCGATCTCTTCCTGATGCCGAGCCGCACCGAACCGTGCGGACTGACCCAGCTCTACAGCCTGCGTTACGGCACCCTGCCGCTGGTGCGCTACACCGGCGGCCTCGCCGACACCGTCACCGACGTGGCCAGCGGTTCAGGCAACGGCTTCACCTTCGGCCCGATGGATTACGGCCACTTCTCAAGCGTGCTCGACCGCGCGCTCGGCCTCTACGAGCACTTCCCGGTGGAGTGGAAGCAGGCGATGAAGCGCGCCATGGGCGCCGACCACAGCTGGGAGCAGGTGGCCGCGGAATATGTGGAGATGTACCGGGAGATCATGTTCGTCGGGTGAGGGGCCGGGAGAGGCGAGCCCCCGCTCGCCTGAGACACGTCACCAGCGTGGAATTCCCACGTGATGCGATTTCAGGGAATGGCGCAAGGGAATGAGGCAAGGCGAGCTGAGGCTCGCCTCTCGCGGCGACGCTACGGCAGCCAGCTCGGTCGGCGCGTGATCACCGCGTCGGTGGTGATGGCGAGGCCGCGGTTGACGAGTTCCTGGGCGATCTGTTCGAGAGGGGTCGAGGTGCCTATTTGGGCATTGAGAATGGTGGTCACACCCAGCCGCTTGGCGACTTCGATGATCGGTACTGAAATGTCGCCCGTAGCGAGGGCATAGGGCATCACCAGGATGCGCATCTCAAGTACGGTCGCCTTGTCGCCATTAGTCACGGTCGGATTGGTCGGATCGAGCGACTTGGCGCTCATCACCCGGTACCATATGCCGGGGCTGGCTGGATAGGCGAAGAGTTTGGCAGTGGCATCAATGGCCATCGGGTCGTTGCCCGTCGGCGACTGGGTCCCGGTGAAACCACTGCCAACGTAGTCTGATGGCTGGCTGGGCGTCGCGCTCCCACCCGAATCGAGCTTGATCTCCTCGATGATGCACGAGGCGGCCAGTGCGGAGCGCGTGGTGTCCTCAGAGAGCTTGCGGAAGCGCATGCCACCCAGGAACAGGCCGAACACCGCGACGAAACCGACCAGGAAGACGATGGTCGCCACCAGCATCTCGGTGAGGGTCAGGCCGGCGGTGGTGGGAGCGTGGCGCATGGGGCGTCCGGGCGGCGGGAGTGCTGGTCAGCTTGGCGGCGTTTCCGCCCGCGGCCACAGGGATTGTACCACAGGACTCAGGCGCCGTTGGCGGCTGTGGCCGTGGCCATGGCTATCAGCAGGCCGCGATGGCGCTCCACCGCGGCTCCGGGCGTGACCGTGCACTCGATCAGGGTCAGGCCGGGGCCCGTGGCGGCCGCGGTGAGGGCCTCGGCAAGCGCCTGGCGCGTCGCCACCTGGCGGTAGGCGAGGCCGAACTGCGCGGCCGCTGCAGTCAGGTCGCGGCCGTGCGGGGTGCGCACCAGCTCGCGGTAGGCGGGCATGCGCGCGACGGCCAGGAAGTCGAAGATCCCGCCGCCGTCGTTGTTCAGCACCACGATCGCGCCGCGACCGCGCAGGCTGCCGGCCGCGGCGAGCGCC
This sequence comes from Planctomycetota bacterium, assembly GCA_013821615.1. Taxonomy (GTDB): domain Bacteria; phylum Planctomycetota; class UBA11346; order UBA11346; family UBA11346; genus BOG-1363. The sequence goes on along the minus strand of JACDGQ010000428.1, from coordinate 258 downwards.
GGCAGGTCGTGCAGGAACGCGAGGTCGCCGCACAGCAGCAGACCGTTGCTGTCAGGGGCGGCGGCGAGTTCGCCGAGGAAGGTGCCGAGCGTGCCGTCGATGCCATTCAGCCCGCGGTTGGCGTGGATGCGCCGTCCGGGTCGGGTGGGGTGGCAGTGCAGGTTGCCGTGGCGCACCGCCATGCTCGAGGCGAGGTGGAGCAGCGCGAACCCGGGATGGTTCACCGCGAGCGCGGCGGCGAGCGGCTCACCCCACGGC
>JACDGQ010000427.1 GCA_013821615.1 Planctomycetota bacterium | reverse complement strand
AGGCTTACGTGATCTGCCCGCTGCGCGAGGACGCAGCCGGGGCGGGCGACGACGACGAGGTGGCACCGGTTGCCGACGCCACCTCGGTGACGCGCGCCTTGGCGAAGGCCTGTCCCGAGCTGGCCATCGGCCTCCTGCACGGCGCCCTGCCCGAGCGCGACAAGCTCGCGCTGATGGCGGAGTTCGCCGCCGGCCGGCTGCACGTGCTGGTCGCGACCAGCGTCATCGAGGTCGGCATCGACGTGGCGGGCGCGACCCTGATCGCGGTGCTCGATGCGGAACGCTTCGGCCTGGCCCAGCTCCACCAGCTGCGTGGCCGGGTCGGGCGCGGGACCATGCCGGGCCGCTGCCTGCTGTGCCACCGCGCTGCCGAGGCGCCCGAGCGCCTGCGCATCCTGCTGGCAAGTGACGACGGCCTGGCCATCGCGACCGCTGACCTCGCGGCCCGCGGCCCCGGCGCGTTGCTCGGCACCGCCCAGCACGGCGCGTTGGCGCTGCGCTGCGCCGACCTGGTGCGTGACCTCGACCTGCTCCAGGATGCCCACGCCGAGGCGCGCCGACGCACGGCCGCGGGCGAGGCCATGCCGCCGGGGCTGGCGCGGTTGCTCGCGGGCGGCTCGGGACTGCTCGCGGGGGGATGAGCCGGCTGGCCGGGAGAGGCGAGCCCTAGCTCGCCTGCGGCATACGCACGGAACATGGACAGGAGTTGAACTGCTGTTGCTGGCCTGCCCCGCGGGATGAATCGACAGCAAGGCGAGCTGGGGCTCGCCTCTCCCGGCGGGCGGGATCCTGGTACAACGGCACACTGCACAGATGGGGGTTTGCGCTTTCCGGATGCGGATGCCAACGATCAGGCCTGCGAGTGCCTATCTCCACTCCTCATGGCTCGTACGTCGCGCCTCGCCGCGCGTCCAGCGCCAGCGCCCCGTCGCATCCTTCAACGATTGCCCGCCCCCGGCGGGATGACCCGGACCCGGTACTGCACCTCGCCCTCATAGGCCTGCAACCCGCCAGTCTGCCGCGCGATGACCAGGCTGACGCCGAGGGTGTCCTTGCTCAACGTCATCACGAACGGCTTGTCCGCGGTTCCCGTCGGCACGTTCGCGAGGGTCGCGGGTTCGGTCTGGGAATCGACGATGATCACCTGGTTGCCGGCCACGGTCGCCGGGTCGTCGGGGCTGTCGAGTTCGGTGGTGGTGCGCCGCCGGCTGGTCCACTTGCCGGTGACGTACTGGACGATGATGATGGTGCCGGCGCGCAGATTGCCGATGCCGGCGCCCACGCCGCGCGCGGCCGGGACCTTGATCAGCTTGGCTCCGGTCATGTCGATGCGCGGTTCGGTCGGCTTGACCGCCGCCGCGGTGCTGGCGGTGGTGCGGCCATCGGCGAGCAGCGGGCCCTTCTGGGTGGCGACCTCGGTAAGCGCCTCGTCGAGCTGGCCGTTGGCGCCCAGCCAGCGGCGCGCCTCGTCATTGGCCGGTTCGAGCGCCAGGACCAGCTTCCACACCGCGCCGGCGCTCACGCTCGGCTCGCGCTTGGCCTGCGCGACCAGGGCGGCGAGGGCGCGTGCGCGCTCCTTGCCCAGGCCCTCGTCGTAGGACTGCTGGAGCTTGGCCGCAGCGTCGGCGTAGCGGGCGAGCTCGTCCTCGATCGGATCGGCGGCCGCTGCGCGCTGGGCGAGCGCGACGGACAGCAGGAGCAGGGCGGCAAGCGATGTCCGCATGCGGTTCATGGGTTCTGCACCTGGATGCGGTAGTGGATCTCGCCGTGCGCGTCGCCCGGCACGACGTCGAGGTTGATACCGAGGTAGATGCGCTCGCACGCGGTCTTCAGGCGCAGCGCATAGGGCACCTGCGCGGTCCCCGCCGGCAGCACCGCGAGGATGCTTTCGGTGCCACCCAGCGAGCCGGTGACCCGCACGCGCAGCGGCGTCGGCGTCTCGCTGAGGTCCGGACTGCGCGCCTTGCCCTTGACCGGCGACCAACCGCCATCGACGTACTGGAAGACCAGGGTGGTGCCGGCGGCCAGCGGTCCGAGCACGCCCTTGGCATTGGGTTCGGGGGCGATGGTGAACTGCTCGCCGGCCAAGGGCGGGGCATCGCCAGCGGGTGCCCCGGCCGCCCCGGCCTTCGGCTCGGCCGGCACCCCGCCATCGCCCGGCGTCGCGGAGACCACGCCGGCACCAGCCAGATCGCCGTCCGCACTGTCCAGTCCGGCGAGCACGGCATCGAGCGTGCCCTGAGCCTGGAAGTAGCGGCGCGCCTCGACGTTGGCCTTGTCGAGGACCAGCACCCCCTGCCACGCCAACGCCGCTGCGGCCGGAGTGGCGGCGCGCTTGGCGAGGGCGCTCAGGCTGGCCACGGTGCGCGCTTTCTCCTTGGCCACGCTGTCATCGTAGGCGCGGCGCAGCTTGGTGGCCGCATCGTTGTAGCGCAGGACCTCCTTGTCGGAGGCGTCGGATGCCCCCGCGACGCCGGCGAGAAATAGCAGTGCGATCAAGATCGTGCAGCGCATCGCCTCAGCCTTGGGCGGCGCACAGCGCCGGCATGGACATGGAAACCGGGCAGGTCGGCGAGGCTGGACAGGGCATGGACATATCCGCTGGTGCAGGGGCGATCCTAGAAGGCCATCCGCCACAGGAAGACGTTCCTTGCATTCCTTGCCAGCCGTGGGGGATACGGACTCCCGACCATGACCAGCTGCCCCGCCGACCAGCCCGAGTATGCGTGCGCCGTCCTGGCCGCCGGAACCGGCCGCATCCTCCTCCACCTGCGGGCCGGCGACGCCACGCGGGCGGCAAACCAGCTGACCTGCTTCGGTGGCCGCCGCGAGGCCGGAGAGGACGCCCGCACCTGCCTGGCCCGGGAGCTGCGCGAGGAACTCGGCTGGACCCCATCCCTGCTCGGTGACATGGCTTGCGACCTCCGCCGCGGCCCGCGCTGGATCGCCCGCTTCTTCCACGTGGCCCTCACTGTACCCATCTCCCACCTCCATCCCGCACCTGGCCACCGCCCCCTGGCCGTGCCCTGGAAAGCCCTGCCCGGCCTGCCGGTCAGTCCCTGGCACCAGCAGGCCCTGGCCGCGATCGTGCGCGGGGTCGCCGAGGTCCAGGTGTGAGGTGGGCGGAGCCACGGGGCACGCGAGGCGGCGTCGTGTTCCACGAGCGACAACCCCATCAGGGTCCCCAGTCGCGAGTCGCGCTCCTCCTAACTCGTCGCGCGAAACCCAAACCCGCTTCCTGGTGCCTCGCACCCACCCCGACGACCGCTCCCCACCCCATGCCTTCCTGAGGCTCAGCGGCCGGCTACCGTCCACCCGCCCATGCTCCCCCTGCGCATCGTGCTGCCCACCTACAACCGCCGCGCGGTCCTGGAGCGCACCCTGCCCGCCTACCTGGCGATGTCCCACCCCCTGCTGGTGATCGACGATGGCTCGCGGGATGGCACCGCGGCGTGGCTGCGCGGGCAGGGCGTGGCGGTGGTCGCGCACCCGCGGCGACTGGGCCTGACCGCGGCGCGCAACACCGGACTTGAGCTGGCGGGCTCGACCTGGGTGCTGTTCGGCGAGGACGACGTGCTGATGCCTCCGGACCATGGCGACCGGCTGCTCGCCGAGGCGGAGCGCCTGGGCCGTGGCGCGCCACCGCCGGGTGCGGTGGCGGGACGGTTGTTCGCCGCTGGCGATTGGACCCTGCCCGCGACTGCGCCCGCGGACCAGCCGACCGCGCTGCTCGACCCGCGCTGGCTGCTCGGCGACTTCGCCGCCCCGCTCACGTCGGCGCGCCCGCTGCCCAGCCTGCACGCCTGCGCGCTGGTGCGGCG
>JACDGQ010000426.1 GCA_013821615.1 Planctomycetota bacterium | reverse complement strand
ACGCGCGGCTTCGTCGCGCACATGGACCAGCGCGTGCTGGTCGGCGACGCCATGCGCTACAGCGAGAAGGACGACGAGCTCTACGCCTCCGGGCGCATCATCTACGTGATGCCGGGCGTGCGCCTGCACGCGGAGCGCATCGGGTTGCATCCGCGCGCCGAGACCGGCGACGCCTGGAACGTCGAGATCATCGTCGAGCGCGAGGTCGAGCACGAGATCCGCCGTATCGTGCTGCAGGCCGCGCGGGTCTCCTTCGACCGCCACCATCTGATGCTGGGCGACGTGACCCTGCGCGGCGGGTATGGCGGCATCGTCAGCGTGCACGCGGCCAGCGCCCACGTCTACCTGCGCGACAAGCCGGACCCCGGCCGGGATGGGGCGGCGCGCGACCTCGAGGGTTTGAAGCTGGTCTCGGCCACCACGAAAGTGATGGGCGTCCCGGTGCTGTGGGTGCCGTGGGCCTACCGCGACTTCACCTACATCTACCCGTGGACGCGCTTCGAGGCGGGCAGTACGCACCGCCTCGGCGAGTACGGACGCTTCTGGATCGGCAGCGACTTCCCCGACGTGTTCGGCTGGCGCCCGCGCCTCGAGCTGCGCGGCGACGCCTACAGCCGCACCGGCGAGACCTACGGCGCGACCGCCTCGTGGCGCAGTCCGGAATGGGGTGCCGGCCAGGTCGAGTGGTTCAATGCGCCGCACGAGATCGTCATGGGCGGGGCGGACGAGCGCGAGAACCTCGAGACGCGTTCGGCGCACGTGCTCGACGCCGAGCAGCGATTGCACGCGTCCGACGGCGACACCAGCGCGGCGCTGTCCGCGCGCTTCGTGACCCTGCCCGACGCCGATGCGCCCGGTCCGGGCCTGAGCGGTTCGGGGCTGCCGCCGGACGAACGCTTCCGCAGCGATTACCTGCGCCGCGATCTCGAGACCAGGCCGTTCGCGCGCCAGGGCGCCGCCGCCACGTTCGGCGACGCCCTCGGCGCCTTCACCGTCGACACCGAGCACCGCGCCAACCCCTTCCTGCGCACCGCGGACCGCCTGTGGGGCGTGGAAGGCGTGGTGCCCGATCTGCACGTGCTCGGGCCGCTCCACGTCGGCGGCCAGTTCTGGACGGAGGATCTGCGCCGGCAGTTCGACGACAGCGCCACCGTGCGCACGCGCTACGACACCGCGGCGTCGGTCATGCAGTGGATGGGCGGGCTTGGCGTCGACGGGGCGCTCGGGGTGCGTGGCCTCGATTACCAGGACATCCGCCTGGCCGGGATCGACCAGCAGGATCCCGCCGGCCGCCACGTCTATTACCAGACGGCGGGCGTGCGCGTGCGCATGGTCGGCGACCTGGGCGACGGCCTGACCCACACCTTCACCCCGCGCGTCGGCGTCGCCATCACCAGCCACGGTTACGGCCAGGACCTGCCAGCCTTCAATTTCGGCGACTCGCGCGAACTGCTCGACGAGGATCAGCGCTACCTGACCATCGGCTTCGATACCGCGCTGAGCCGCCAACGCGGCCTGTTCGTGGCGAGCGTGGTGTCCTTCTGGGGACTGCGCCAGCGCGACCTGCTGCACACCGCCGACGACGGGACCCTGCAGACCAGCGGCCAGCGCCTGGTCGACGTGCAGGCGTCGGTGCAGGGCACGCCCACACCGACCCTGACGATGACCGGGGCCGCCGACTACGACAACCTCAACCAGCGCTTCAAGGCCTTGGATTTCACCATCAGCTGGATCCCTTCGCGGCACGCCATGCTGCGCTACACCGGCACCCTGCAGCACGATCCGACCGCGGCCGGCGTCGCCGCCACGGTGGTCGCCGACCAGGCCTGGCAGCACCGTCCCGGGCTGACCGTGGTCGGCAACCGCTACCGCTTCGATGCCGACGTCATGCTGCAGCCGGGCGGCCCGTTCATCGATGCGTGGGCGCTGCAATTGACGCGGCGCATGGTCGATGGTGAATTGACGCTGTTCTATGACGTCGTGCACAACAGCACCGGCGAGCTCTACGACCGCCGCATCGGCCTCGGTTTCAGCCTGTCACTTGGCGGCGGACCCGACAATCAGCCGCAGCGCACCTCGCGCGTCGGCAGCTTCCCGGTCTATTGAACGGTGGCGGCGCGCATGACCTTCGGTGCCCTGGTCCGCCTGCTGGTGGTATGCTGCTGGCTGGCGCTGTTCACCAGCCACGTGTTGCGTCACGCCCTGCCCGGGCTGGGCCTGCGCGAACGCCGCGACCTCGGCGCCATCCTCGGCGCGAACGGCAACCAGGAGTTCACCTACCGCGTGCGCAGCGGCGGCGCCGAGGGCGCGGACGGCCACGCCATCGGCACCTGCCGGCTGGCGCTCGGCGCCGAGGCCGAGGCCTTCGTGCTGTCGAGCCGCCTGACGATCGACGATCTGACCTTGCTGCCGGGCCTGGCGGGGCTGGCCGGGCGGTTGCCTCAGCATGGCAGACGCGGCGCGCTGCTCGAGGCGCGCGAACATTTCGACCAGCGCCTGCGCCTGCAGTCCGTCGATGTCGACGCGGCCTTCGGCGACTTGGTCTTCACCGCGTCGGGCGTGGTCGATGGGCGCGGCCTGGCGGGCACCTGGAGCTTCGCGCATGGCACGCCGACGCCCTTCCTGTTCCCCGCGCTGCGCGGCGACGAGAACCAGGGGCTGGGCGTGGTGATCGCGCTGCCGCCCGACCTGCAGCCCGGCGAACGCTTCACCACGCGCGTGCTCGCCGCCGACCTCAGCCGCCTCGCCCCGGTGGTGCAGAGCGCGGTCTTCACCGTGCACCCCAGCGAGCCGGTCGCCACCGCCGGCGGCACGCTGGCGCTGCTGCGCGTTGAGATGGAGCAGGACGCACGGCCCGCCGCCACGCTGTGGTGCGACCGCCGCGGCCGCATCTACCGCATGCGCCAGACCGGCGACGCGGTGGTGCTCGACCTGGTCGCGGTGCGCACGCTGACCAGCCAGCAGGTGATCTGGCCGGCGGATGGCGCCCTGCCTGCCAGCGCGCCTGCCGGTCCGGACGAGGCGGGCGACGCCGGCGGCGAGCCTGGCGGTTCCGGCGGCAAGGCCGGACCATGACCGCCTCGCCACGCACCCGTAAGCGCGAGCCTCTGCCCCCGCTGCTGCCGCCGGAGCCGGGCGGCGAACGGCGCTTCTGCCGCGAGATGCTGCCGCGCGTCTCGCGCACCTTCGCCGCCTGCATCCGCCTGCTGCCGCCCAAGGTCGCGCACGCGGTGCTGCTCGCCTACCTGCTGTGCCGCATCGCCGACACCATCGAAGACACCGCCGATCTGCCGGTCGCTGACAAGGAGCGCCTGCTGGCGCTGTTCCGCGCCGCCCTCGAGGACGCGCGCGTCGACCTCGGGCCGCTGAGCGCAGCCTTCGCCATGCCGCGCATCGACGACGAGCTGCTGGCGCGCGAGAGCGCCGCGGTGCTCCGCGAGTTCCGTCGCCTGGGCGCCGACCAGCAGCAGGCCATCCGCCCGTGGGTGCAGGAGATGTGCACCGGCATGGCCGAGTTCGCGGTGCTGCACAGCCGCGCCCGCCCCGACCGCCTCGAAGCGCTCGCCAGCCTCGCCGACCTCGACCGGTACTGCTATTTTGTGGCCGGAACGGTCGGCCACCTGCTCACCGAGCTGTTCCGCCTGCACCATCCGCGGCTCACCCGCCGCCACTACGCGCGGCTCAAAGAGCTGTCGACCAGCTTCGGCCTGGGGCTGCAGCTCACCAACATCATCAAGGACGTCGCCGACGACCGCCGCCGCGGCTGGAGCTTCGTGCCGCGCCAGCTCTGCCAGCTCGCCGGCATCGCCCCGGAGGAGCTG
>JACDGQ010000425.1 GCA_013821615.1 Planctomycetota bacterium | reverse complement strand
TCGCTGGAGCTGTCGGTGAACGCCGGCACCGGCCAGCCCAACAACTCCAGTACCCTGGCGTTCTCGCGCGACGGCGTGCCGCTGCCCGCCGAGGACAACCCGCGCACGGTCTTCGACCGCCTGTTCGGCGCCGAGCCGGGCGGAGTCGCCGTGCAGCGCGCCCGCCTCAACCAGCGCCATAGCGTGCTCGACGCAGTGCTCGACGACGCCAAGGCGCAGCGCGGCGCGCTCGGTCACGAGGACCGCTGCAAGCTCGACGAATACCTGCACGCGGTGCGCGATGTCGAGAGCCGCACCGAGCGCCTCGACGCCTGGCTCGACGTGCCCAAGCCCACGGTCGACGGCGGGCCCTTCCAGCGCGCGGTGGCGAAGAACCAGGCCGGCGACTACTACCGGCTGATACTCGACCTGATGGTGCTGGCGCTGCGCACCGACATGACGCGCGTGGTCACCTACATGAACGGCACCGAGGGCAACGGCCTGGCCATCCCCGAGATCGGCATCACCCAGTCGCGCCACAACCTCTCGCACCACAACGGCGATCCCGAGGTGCTGGCGCGTCTCGCCAAGGCCGACACCTTCCTGGTCGCGCAGCTCGCCTACCTGCTCGACAAGCTGAAGGACGCGACCGAGCAGGGCGAACCGCTGCTCGACCGCACCATGGTGCTGTTCGGCAGCGGCATGAGCTACGGCCACAGCCACGCCAACAGCAACCTGCCCATCCTGCTCGCCGGCGGCGGCGGACTGGGCCTCAAGCACGGGCAGCACCTCGACTACAACGCACCGAAGCTGACGGCGCCCTACACGCTCGACTACGAGGAATGGAAGAGCCTGTGCGGGTCGCCGCGCGATGGCAACGCGCGCCTGAGCAACGTCATGCTCACCATGCTCCAGAAGATGGAGGTCAAGACCGACCGCTTCGTCGACAGCATCGCGCCGATCGCGGAGCTGGTCTGATGAGGGCGCTCCTGCTCGCCGCCGCGCTCGCCGCGACCGCCCTCGCGGCGCCGGCGGCCGAGGCCCCCAAGCTCGATCCGCACTACCCGTTCCGCGTCGACTGGGCCAACCAGCAGCTGCCCTGGTACCAGCTCCAGCCGGGCGTGTTCCCGCCGCACCATTCCGACCACCGCGTCGGCGGCACGCTGATCGCCGCGGACTTCATCCACCGCGCCGGGCGCTTCCGCATCGATCACACCGGCGAGGTCGTCGACTTCACCATGCCGCCGTTCGCCACCATCGCCTACCACAACGCCGAGGCCGAACTGCGCGATGTGCCGCTGGGCACCTTCTTCCTGTTCTTCCTGCACCAGGACGCGCACGGCGCGTTCACCCGCGTCGCGACCATGCAGGACGAGTACAGCATGCTCGCCAACCACGGCTTCACCTGGCGGATTGCCGGGCTCCGCCTCGGCGACGGGCGGCTGGACGTGGTCAAGCAGAAGCTGTCCGAGAACAAGCTCGACGAGCGCCACGACGAGCTGCTGGTCGACGCGGCCACGCGCGTGTGGAAGGGCGACCAGCAGGTCAAGCTGGCCGACCTCGCGGTCGGCGACGTGCTGCTGATCGAACTCGGCGAAGGCCGCGGACCGCGCCGCTGCTCCGACCTCTACGTCGGTGTCGACACCCATGCCGCCGTGACCGGGAAGCAGCGCAAGAGCCACGTCGCCTACCTGAAGGAGCGCGGGCTGCCGGCGTGGATCGACAAGATCGAGGGCAAGCAGGTGACGGTCTCGCTGTTCGGCGACCGCCAGGCGCTGCTGGCGCTGTTCACGGACGAGGACCTCGATCCAGCGAAGCTGGCGTTCGAACACCGCCATGTCGAGATGGTGGTCGCCAACCAGGAACTGCGCAGCTACAACCCGCCGGTCGACAAGCGCGGCACCACCGTGATTTCGGTGCAGACGGTGCCCACTGATTTCTACGGCTGCAGCGGCGAGCGCTGGGTGGTGGAGCCCGACCTGCTGCTCGAGGGCTTCCGCGTCGGCAGTGTGGTGCGCCTGTTCGCCAGCCCCAAGTGGCCGATCAACGACATGCCCTTCGGCGAGGGCGCCTACGAACACGCCTTCGAGGCCAACGACCTCGATCCGCGCCAGTTCACCTACCGCACCGACTTCGCCAACGCCGACCTGCCCTGGTACCGCTTCGATCCCGGCGCTTTCCCGCCCGCGCATGCGCAGCACGAGGTGTGGGCCGACCTGATCGAGGTCGACGCCCTGGCCCGCACCGCGCGCCTGCGCAGCGAGCACGGCGAGCAGCTCGACGTGGCGCTGTCGCCCGGCGCCGCGGTGCTCTACCGCGGCGCCGAGGCCGAACTCGCGGAGGTCCCGCCGGGCACGCGCCTGCGCGTCGGCCTGCATCAGGACGCGCACGGCGCGTTCACGTGGGCGACGACCTTCATTGACGATTTCACCAGCTTCTCAACCAGCGCCTCGCTCTGGCGCATCGAAGCCATCCAGCCGGGCGATGGCCCCGTGCCCGGCCAGCCGCCGACCCTCGCGCGGCTGATCGTGGCGCGGCAGCTCGAGCGCGTCACCAACTACAAGAACGAGGAGGTCAGGCCGCCCGACGTGTCGCGCTGCCTGCTCGCCATCGGTGCGCAGACGCGCATCTGGAAAGGCGATCAGCGCATCCAGCTCGCTGACCTCGCGGTCGGTGACGAACTGCTCGCCAACCTCGGCGGCCGTTCCCCGACCAGCGACGGGCGTTGCACCGACCTGTGGCTGGGCGCTGACGCCTGCAAGCAGGTCGCGGAGCACCAGCGCACGCAGCACCGCGCCCTGGTCACGGCGCGCGGCATCACCGCGCTGGTCGAGCGCGTCGACGGGCGCGACGTGACCCTGGTCTTCTGCGCCGCCAGCCGCGCGGACTTCCCGGCTCTTTATGATGGCGACCCGTGGGGCAAGGGCGTGTGGGTGCAGCCGCTCGACGGGCGGCTGCAGGCCACCGCGCCGCTGGCGAAGGTGAACTTCAAGAACCACCTGCCCAAGGCGACACCGGCGGCGCGCTCGGATGCAGCGGCGTGCGCTGGGTGCTCGAGACCGGGCAGCCCGCGAGCTGGCGGCCGGGGCAGGTGCTGCGCGTGTTCAAGGACGGTTGGCCGTTGCCGGCGGGGGCGACGGCGGTGAAGTGAGGGGGAGCGGCGAGGCGGTACGAGAGGGTGGAAGTGCGGAGGGGGGTTCGAGCGTCAACGGTGAATCCCCAATCTCGAGCTTCAGGCAACGTCTGCTCATGACCCACATCTCAAGACCTTTCGCAATTCACCCCGAAAGGGCCTTGGAATGACCGCGTCCAAAGCCCGCGGAGCGGGCGACATCCATTAGCCCAGGGCGTCAGCCCTGGGAATCGGGTATGGATACGCTACATCGCCCACGGTTCGCGATTCAGGCCGCTCACAAATGTCGGTCGGAGCTGTTGCGTTGCTCCGGCCTGAATCGCGAACCGCATGAGATTCATGAATGGCTTGGGTTCACGAGGGTGAAGACGCAGGTATTTGACCATCCGCATCATGAAAACGGCATTTTCGCGCCTTCCCCCGGGCTCACGCCCGGGGACGGTCTATGTCGCCCGCTCCGCGGGCTCCGACTCATTGTACGCTCGGAGTCCCAGGGCTCACGCCCTGGGCTAGCCGATTTCGCCCGCTCCGCGGGCTCCGACTCATTGTACGCTCGGAGTCCCAGGGCTCACGCCCAGGGCTCACGCCCTGCCCACTACCCACAAGTCTCCTTCACCCCAGGTAGGGGCTGTTAATCGCGATAAGTCGTGTTAGACCGTCTTGCCAGAGAACCACGTGTCCTGGGTCGACGACGAATTCGAGCATTTGGA